>NZ_JBAWTG010000154.1:0-9815 GCF_037106235.1 Methylobacterium nigriterrae
CCTGGCCGAGCGGGCGCTCAACGCCGAGATGGACCACCATCTGGCGGGCGAGGACGCCGGCAACAGCCGCAACGGCTATGGCCGCAAGACCGTGACCACCGGGACCGGCCGGATCGAGCTGGCGATCCCGCGTGATCGGCAGGCGACGTTCGACCCGCAGTTGATCGCCCGCTATCAGCGCCGCTTTCCGGGCTTCGACGACAAGATCGTGTCGATGTACGCCCGCGGCATGAGTACCCGGGAGATCGTCGGGCACCTGCGCGAGCTGTACGGGATCGAGGTCTCGCCCGACCTGATCAGCGCGGTGACCGACGCGGTGCTGGAGGAGATCGTCGCCTGGCAGGCCCGGCCGCTGGAGCCGGTCTACCCGATCGTGTTCTTCGACGCCCTGCGGATCAAGGTGCGCGACGAGGGCCTCGTTCGCAACAAGGCCGTCCACATCGCGCTGGGCGTGCGCGCCGACGGCTCCAAGGAGATCCTCGGCCTGTGGCTGGAGCAGAACGAAGGCGCCAAGTTCTGGTTGCGGGTCATGAACGAGCTGAGGAACCGCGGCGTGGAGGACGTGCTCTTGGCCGTGGTCGACGGGCTGAAGGGCTTCCCCGACGCGATCCGGTCGGTTTTTCCAGAGGCGACGGTCCAGACCTGCATCGTCCACCTCCTGCGCCACAGCCTCGACTTCGTCTCCTACAAGGACCGTAAGCTCGTGGCGGCCGCGCTGAAGGACATCTACGGATGAGATGGACAAGACCCGCCGCGCCTTCCGTGGTAGTTTTCTCATTGCGCGGACGACCTCGTGGCGAAGCGCGGAGCCTCGGCTGCAAGCTCCGCCGGGCCGCCTCATTCGAGCCTTGCCGGTTTGAGGCGTCCGCGCACCGCCTTCGGTGGACGCGGCGTCCAGTGTGCCACGACCCGCTCGTAGGCCGTCTCGGCCCGCCGGGCGATCTCCATCTCCTGATCGCGCAACGCCTTGACGTTGTAGGCGTAGGCCGGACCACGCTGGTTGCCCTTCTTCTGCGGCAGCCCAGCCTGCAGTTCGAGCCCGCGAACCTTGTTGGCCACGAGAGCGGGGCGTGCCCAGAGATAGTCCGCCTCCTTGGTCAGCAGGTGCCAGCAGAGCACGGCGAGCTTGCGCGCCGTGGCCACCGCCGCGATCTGGTGACCACGCCGAGCACGCACCCGCACGAAGAACGCGTGCAATGGCCCCGGCGCTTTGGCGGCAGCCCAGGCGGCCTCGACCAGCATGGCACGGGCGTGGCTGCGGCCCGCCTTGCTGATGCGCCCGTGCTGGGCGAGCCCGAGGTCGGACTGGCGCACGCGCGGATTGAGCCCGAAGTAGCTCACCAGCTTCTGCGGGCTGGAGAAGCGGCGCACGTCGCCGATCGCGGTGGCGAGCCCGGCCGCCACCGTCACGTTGATGCCGGTGACGGTGAGCAGGCGACGCACAACGGGGCTGTCGACCGTCGTCTCGCCGATCGCCCGGTCGAGGACAGCGAGATCCTCGCCCAGCGTGTCGAGCTCACGCAGGTGTCGCCGCACCGCCGCGTGCTCGTCGTCGGGCAAGGCCTGCCGTTCCAGCCAAGCCCGGCCGACCCGGCTGAACAGGTCGGCGTGCGGGCATGGCGGCACGAGGTGGGCGTGCAGGATCGCGTGGGTCTCGTTCTTGAGCCGCGTGCGATGGCGGACGACCTGATTGCGCCGCGCCACGAGCCGGCGCAGCCGCTCGGTCGCCGTGTCTGGCGTCCAGACCTCCGGCAGGAACCCGGCCGCATAGAGGTTGGCGAGCACGCCCGCGTCGATCTAGTCGGTCTTCACGTGCGCATGGGCGATTGCCTTCACCTGCAGCGGGTTGGCGATCACGACGCAGGCCACGTGCGGCCTCAGCAGATGCAAGACGGCCATCGCGTTGCCGGTCGCCTCGATCACCACCTCATCGTCAGCGCGCAACGTGCGAGCAAAGCCCTCCAGACCGCTGCGGGTCATGTCGACCCGGCCGGCATGCCGGAGCCGGCCGTCCTCCCACACCACGACCTCGGCGAAGGTGCGGTGCAGGTCCATTCCGATCACACGTCGCATGGCAGCTCCTCTCATCACCTCAGGAGGGGAGCGGCGGGCGACACGACACCTACGGATCCGCGCTCTCAGCGCAACCGGGCGAGTCGCAGAGGCGGCCAGCTACAAACACGAGCTCGCAGCTCATCCTATACATCGGCCTGCCCGCACCTTCGTGCTCCCGGTGCCTCTGTCCCGGATGGTCGCACCATACGCCAGGACCTGCGTCCCGGCCGAACCGCGGCACCGCCATCCTCATACCGGTTACGAACGCCATCGAGGCTCTGAACGCCACGCTGCGCCGGGCTGTGCGCGCCCGCGGTCATTTCCCGACCGACGAGGCCGCGCTGAAGCTGCTCTACCTGGTCTTGAACCGCTCCGAGAAGGCGTGGAAGATGGGCCCGCGTGAGTGGGGCATGGCCAAGGCACAGTTCGCCGTGATCTTCGGCGAGCGCTTCACCCGAGCCATGGCGGCCTGATGTTCAACCCGCCGCCCCTACACGGAATTCCTGACAATCCCCTCACGGTCTGCGCTTCTTTCAGCGAGTGGAAGATCTCCTGGCGTAGGCACTCGTCCCTCAGCTTCTGCTCGGAGATGTCCGCCTCCTTGCAGGCAAGGGCGATGCTCTTGCCCTGGGCTGCCTGCACCTCGATCTGGCGCAGCATCAGCACCACCTGCTCCGCGCTCGGCCTCTGTCCTCGCCTCATCTCCAGCTCCTCCGGTCCGGGCTGATCCTCGCAATCGGCTCGGTCCAAAGCCAGCCGGTCAGGTCACGACCATGCGCCGAGACATGCCTTCCGCAAGTCAGAAAAGCGACGTCATACGTGGACGCGGCCATCGTCTCGCTTGCGATCCCACATAGAAGGCCGCAGCGTCGCATAAAGCAGCCATCCATAAAGTGTGACGACGAAGGCCAACACCACCCAGCCAGGAACCGACCCAACCGCGGCATTTGACAGGCTCTCCGTCAGAAAAGGAACGAGCTTACTACTGCCTCCGTCGATCTGAAGCTTGAATGAGGCGATCTTGAACACCCATGCCAACAGCAGAATCAGGAACATCCAGCAGTAATTGCGGCGAAGTCGCCGCGAGATTGCTTCCATGGAGGTGATCAGAAATACAGGTTGACGTAAGTCGTCAGCCAAGCCGCACGCCCATTCGCTCCCTGAGTCTGGCTTAGGAGCGAGAACCTGAGCAAAATAATTACGCTCTAGTAAACGCAAACGGACGCGGTAAACATCGAAGAAGCGATAGCGCCGCGCCTCGATGGCGAGGAGCAGCATCACGATAAGCATGGCGAATAGGAGTACCCCGTGATGGGCCGAAGGTGTCGAGAGTGAGACAGACAGCATGGCGGCGATCACGGTGATGGCCCAGTTGGTGGTACGGTCGATCCGGTCACGCCAGCCAGTCGCTCGGCCCATCTCAGCTCTATAATAGTGAGCGACGGCCGTACCGACTTCGACCGAGCTACTGGGAAGAGGAAGCTGCCTGCTACCGGTGCCAGCGTCCTGCGAAACGTGAGGGAGGTGATCGACGCTCATTCTGATCCTCCGAACCGAAGCACATCCCAATTCGGCCAATTCCAAGCTAACCCACAAGACGAGGCAAACGCGACGGGATAGTAGCCCGGCTGCGATTCCGGCATGCAGGCTTGCCTATTGTATGTTCTGCAGCAGAAGAAATACAGCAGCAAGATCAGTGTTGTGCATGCCCGGACCCGCGGCCATCGTCCGAGCGCGGACAACAGCTTGGCGGAATCTTTGCTCGATCCGGAGCGGCGCCTCGCTTGGGCGAGCGATCCGATAGGCCGCGAACTGGTTGCCACTACCGCCTCGGTCACCGCAAAACGATATGTCAACGCTGAGCCGCCGCCGAAATTTGACGCGGGCCGAAGCTTCCTTGAAGTCATGCCGCCCAACAACCCACAGGCCTTGCATGTCGAGACCAAGGTCCCTGCTAAGCTGCCTCACTACCCATTTTGCCTCACGGTAGGTGCCGTGATCCAGGGCAAGCCGCGTAAGCTTACATCATGTCGGGCGGTGATTTCGGCCGCCCTTTGTCTGCCGACCATTCGGCCAAAGGCTAATTCGAAATAAAAAACTTCTATTATCATTAGGGCGGTCGTCGGGTGCATGATCCGGCTCAACGATCTTTGGGCCGCTCGTGCATCCGGCAGCTCTTAGCAGACCGCGGGACGAGCACTTCCGTCGCTTCTTAACGCTCAATCTTACGCTGATCGGCTCAAGCATCTCAGCGTTCCAATGGCACGACCGACCACTCGCAGCAGATGATCGCATCGTAGCCGATCGAGCTCAACACAGTAAGTTAGACTGCTAAGGATCGATAAATGCACAAATTATGGCGCAGAATCTGCGTCGTTTAACAGGGCTAAAAGAAATACTCTGATAATGCTTCAATCTTGATATATCGAGTACATATTTGCAGTTTCAGATGAAATTTGGACCCATAAACTGGGATAATTTGCAGCATGTTTTGCTATCATGATCATGGCTTGAGAAATTAAGACGGCCGGCGCGCTGCCATTAAGGAGACGCTCAATGCAAATACTATCGGTTCGTTCGGCCTTGAAGGGTATCAAAGGCCAGAATGAACTACAACGAATGGCAAAATATCTGCCTGGAATTCTTTTCAGCATAACTATAGGCATGGCTGCGACCTTCGTGTCGGGTGCCTATGGAGGGCCAACAGTTCTCTTCGCGCTGCTCCTGGGGATGGCGTTTAACTTCATCTCGACCGAGTCTCGTCTCGCACCCGGCATTGCCTTTTCAGCGCGCTCGATCCTGCGAGTTGGCGTGGCTGCGTTGGGCGCTCGGATCACAGCCGAGCAAGTGCTGGGCCTTGGTTGGTCGACACTCGTCGGCGTAGCGGCCGCCGTTGCGCTCACGATTGGGTTTGGCATAGTGGCCGCCAGGCTGCTCGGTCTCAAGTCGCAATTTGGTGTTCTCACCGCCGGTGCAGTAGCGATCTGCGGCGCGTCTGCAGCAGCGGCGATCGCCGCCGTACTACCGCGTCATGAGATGCACGAGCGCGATACCGCCTTCACCATCATTGCGGTGACTACGTTGAGCACTATTGCTATGGTGCTTTATCCAGTCGTCAGCCGAATGTTTCACTTCTCGCACACAGATGCAGGAGTGTTCCTCGGCGGAACGATCCACGATGTGGCACAAGTAGTGGGCGCTGGCTACAGTGTCTCGCCCGAAACGGGCGATGTGGCCACGATCATCAAGCTGCTCCGTGTTGCACTCCTTGTTCCTGCCGTTCTCTCCATCTCTATACTTGCGCGCCAGGTTGAGCCTGAGGCTGGGCCGGCCGGGAAGCCCCCCGCGCTCGTTCCGGGTTTTCTTCTGGCATTCATCGGGATTGTGCTGCTCAATAGCTTTCACCTTATTCCGTCGGCCGCTCAGTCCGCACTCAGCGATCTGTCTCGGTGGTGCATTGTCATCGCGATTGCGGCACTCGGCGCCAAGACTTCGCTCGCCGCGCTCGCCAAAGTTGGTCATCGCGCGATGGCCCTTATGGTGGGGGAGACCGCTTTCATCGCCTTGTTCGTGCTGGTGTTGGTGCATGTGGGATGAGCTCCTTCGTATCTGAAGGGCTGGTTGTAAGGCACTCAGGCGTTCCCGAGGGCGACACAATGCCGAGGGACAATGCCAGCGGCGTTCTACGAAGGAGTGCTCGGCGCAGATGGTCAGCAATGTCTCGAGAGCGGCATTCGAGCGTTACAGATGGCGCTGGGACATGGAGTCGAGTTTGTGCAGTGGAGCGAAAGGCACAACGAGCAATCCCCAGGAGGTGTGGTCGGAGCACTGAAGGCCCGGAAGGCTGAGCGAGGCGCGGCCCAGCGTTTCTGGCGTGGGGTGGAGCGGCTCGAACAGAGCCGAGATTCTCTGAAAAGCCAATGCCGTCGCGCGGGAATGCGCGACAAAAATTCGACGGCGGGTCAGCAGAGCTGACGGTTCAAGCCTTGCATTCCTGGAGTAGGCGCCCACCGGACCGCCCCTCCGGATCCTGCACGTTGCTCAGCGAGCTCGGCCGGGCTTCATTATCGCCGTCGAGCGGACCTCTCATGCACGGAGCGAGGCGCCGCGTGACTCGGCCTGTCAGCCAGAAAGCGAGCAGCATGATTAGGCATCGATAGGCGGGTACTGGCCTTAACGTCTACAGCCACCAAGATCTGGCACTCGTGGCGGGCGGCCTCAACACGGCCCACCAGACCGCCTTTCAGCGCGTGAAGATGAGGCACCCACCTGGTGCCGACCTGCGCGAATGCTATCCAAGCAATCCGACGCCTGAGCCGCTGCCAGAGCGCTCCAAGTGATTGCAGATGCCAATCAGATCTCGCATCCAGACAGTTAGGCTGCCGCTGGGTTAACGACTTCCTTAGCAAGATCAGACAGAACTCCGTCCGTGTTCTCTTCCTCGGCGAGCGTTTCCTTGAAGAGGCTCTCGGCTTCGCTCTGCCCAAGCTGCTTGGCCCAGGCGATCAGAGTGCCGTAGCGGGCAATCTCGTAGTGCTCCACCGCCTGAGCCGCCGCGATGATCCCTGCGTCTCCCGCATTGCCGCCGCCAAACTCCTCCATCACCTCCTCACTCTCGTCGATAATGCCCTGAATGGCTTTGCACTCGACACCATCGGGCTTCTCACCAAGAGCCTGGAATACCCTTTCGAGGCGCCTCAGCTGCCCCTCGGTCTCCTTCTGGTGGACGCCCAGCGCGACTTTAAGGTCGCCGGACCGCGCTGCGCCCATCATCCTCGGTATGGCCTTGAGGATGGCGTTTTCGGCAAAGTAGATGTCCTTCAGCTGATGCAGGAACAGAGCCTTGAGGTCTCTCTCGGGCATGGAGAAGTTTCCTCGCGATAGGGCCCCTTGTAGGCAACCCGCGGGCCAAGGCGCTCGTTCCCAGTGCCCAAGGTACAGAGCTCAGTGCGGGCTCGCCGCGGCCGAATAGATCCTGGGTTACCATCGGCGCTGAAGTTGTAATTGTTCGGTCTATCGTGAGATAAAGATTTTGAATTAGCTATTTCTTCTGGGCCAAGCCATCTTGTTGCGTCGGTGGCCCCTGAGCCCGCCCAGAGTATTGGGCGGCCCTATTGGGCCGTACGCCCAGCTTTCTCCGGTCTGCCCGCACCTTTGCTTCCGCCCGGCAAGAGTATCCCGGACTAGTGTCCACGCCATGTATGCAAATCGGGGCCGGCGATGTTTTTGCGCCAATTCGAGTATCTGCTCGCGGTGGTTGACGAGGAGCATTTCGGGCGGGCTGCCGCTCGCTGCAACGTCACTCAGCCGAGTCTCTCTATTGGCATCAAACACTTAGAATCCGAGCTCAACGTGCAGATCTTCCTGCGTGGGAGAGGCCACCGATTTCACGGACTGACGCCCGAGGGAGAAATAATTGTCAAATGGGCCCGCAAGGCGGTTGCTCACTGTCGGGCGATGCGCGACGAGATTGCCACATGGCGCGCCCACTCTGGTCGCCTCCGGATAGGAGTGACACCCTCGATGTCACTGATCCTGCCTGCCCTGCTCCAGCGGGTTCGCGCGGAGCATCCAGACATAATCATGGATGTGCGCTCCATCGGCAGCGATGCCAGGAAGGTGGAGCTGAACCAATCCTCTCTCGACGTAGTTCTCACTCATCTCGACACAATCGAATTCGAGCACTGCAAGACGCTTAAGGTCTGCACCGAGGAGCTCAGTCTTTTGGTGCCCGACGTACCGGAGCTTGCTGGCCGGGCTAGTATCACGTGGCGCGAAGCGGCCGAGATGCCCCTCGCTTTGCTTCACTCAGCTCAGGATGAGCGCCGCTTTGTTGACAGCGTCTTTGCGAGTCTCGGCTGCCATCCTGTGGCTCGAGCCGAAGCGGACTCCATTATACACCTGATGCTTCAGGTTCAGTTCGGCGGCTTGTGCACGATCGTCCCCGCGCATTTCACTCGTGTGCCCGGGCTGCCCCGCGGCACGAAAGTGCTTCAACTTATAGATCCCGTGGTGAGCCGGCAGGTAGACCTGCTCTGGGCCGAGGGCGAGGCCATGACGCCTCTAATTAATCTGCTTGTCAGTGCCGTGAAGGACCTCAATGAGCACGGTGGCTTAGAGGCGGTTCTCAGGGACGCTGTTCTCAGGCCCACTTTCCAGGGCCCGCTGGATCTCCGCTGCCTTCGGTCTGGAGCACCGATTCTGGCCTCACCGGAATCCGACTTAGCGGCTGTCCCGAGCAAACACTGAGCGGTGGAAATGCTCGGGTGGTGCACCCGCTCGCACACCCGGCGCGCTCTGATCGCGGCTGCGAGCTCGCGCAGCGACGTGCCAGAAGGTAGAACGGCTCCCCAGCGCCGACGGCTCTAGCGGCCCATCACGCCCAGGAAAGGGGCTCAGCCAAGCATCGACATCTTGAGGTGAAGGTGGGCGTCGGCATCGCGGCCTCCCGCGACAGCTTGCCCCGAGAGGAGATGCTCGAATCCCCCGCCAAGTGCCCAGGTAGTGAGGAGAAGGTGTTCTGAGCCGCTGCATGCATGCTGAGGCAACGCGGCGCCAATCCCGCAGACTTAAAGCCTTGCTGCTGACGATCTCTACGTCGCATGGGACGATGTGCCTTCTCGGCCCAGTCGTCCCGACGCACGTCTTGCTATCGCACCCGCTGCATCAAGCACAGGAAGTGTGATAGAAGCTTTGCCATTCCAAGATGCCAGACTGCCGGACGCCCTTTTGCAATCTCAGTGACACCGAGGCAACGCAGCCAAGAAGGAGGCAGCATGCTTCCATGCTGCCCGAAGCTATGTTTTCAGCACGCCCATGCCTGTGGCTGAGATGGCAGGGAATCATACGGAACGTGCCGTCGGGACCTGGTAAAGACGCCAGAGCTCTAACCCAGCCAGGGCCGATACAGCGAGCCCAATCACAACATGGGCCCACATAGCGTACGTGACCGCCACAAACCCGAGCACCCACGGGGCAACAGCCACCCAAAGGCCAAAAGCCAGATTGAGATATTCTTCCCAGTCGTAAGAAAGGCTGATAGCCATCAACCCAATGATGGCAATCAGGCCACCACAGATCCAGGCATTTCGAGCAGCATAGGTCCCGCTCGCGAGTTCCAGATACCATGGCATCAGGGAGAGGACGACGCCTAGGGCGACGCTCAGCCCGTTCAGAAAGATACCTCCGTTTTCGTTCTCTATGGCTCTCATTTGCTCCTCCTCCGAGAACCCTCGCTCTCCTTATGCGGTTAGCTAGGCTAAAGGGAGCGACGCCTGAGCGGCAGGATACTTGCCGAGGAAGCGCCGAGTATACGCACGGCAGGGAGCGGAGTTAAGATGCCGGACGATATGGAGCAAGGAAAACATCAACTTAGCGGCGACATGAGCCTGCACTCACCGGGTGGGCAAGTCACGAATTCGCAATGCTCACGTCGCATCAGGCTTCCTTTAGAAACAGCGACACGCGATCCTCGGCACCCTTAGCTGGGAGCTGCGAGACGGGCAGGACCGATTCTCTCGCGCCATCTTCCGAATCGCCTTCGCCGCGCCGGATGCAGAAATACGGCTCCGGCAACTCTGCCCTGCCGGTTCTAAAGCCAAGAATGCGCTCTCCACCCTCCGCTGCCTCAAGACTTAGATCGTCCGGCCGCACCGTGACGGTCTGCTTCTGCCCCGGTCGCACCTTGTCGCCTGTTCGCACAATCACGGAGGCCGCGTTCGAGAACCACGCTGTGAGCACACCCAGTTCCTTCTCGTACG
>NZ_JBAWTG010000155.1:0-9766 GCF_037106235.1 Methylobacterium nigriterrae
GGCCCCGCGCACGAGGTGGCAGATGACCGTCATGCCCGGCTGGTATGGAGCGGGTGAGCGCACCATCGAGATCGCCACTGCGACCGCAGTTTGGCGGCATGGCGGCTTGCCGGTCGTGCCGATCCGATGGGTGCTGGTGCGCGATCCCGAGAGCCGCTTCGCACCACAGGCCCTGCTCTGCACCGACATCGACCGCGAGCCGGTACAGATCGTGTCTTGGTTCGTGCGCCGCTGGAACGTCGAGGTCACTTTCCAAGAGGCTCGCGCTCACCTCGGCATGGAGACGCAGCGGCAGTGGTCAGACAAGGCCATCGCCCGCACCACACACTGCCTGCTCGCGCTGTTCTCGATCGTGACGCTGCTCGCCAGCCGCCTGCCGGTCCGCGAACGCGCCCGGATCACGACGGCCGCATGGTACGCCAAACCAAAGCCGACCTTCATCGACGCCCTCGCGGCGGTTCGCTACGCGCTCTGGCGTGAACAGACTTCTGTGATGTCGTGTCGCCAGAGCCACCGACCGAAACGGCGCTTCGTCTTACCCCGCCCCTGGGCCTACGTCCTCTGCCAAGCCGCATGATCGGCCAAAGATACCATGCAAGGAGCTGGAGATTGGATCATCCTCCTGCTCTCTGAACTTGGGACGGAGTTGGCCATGTCTCGCTGCAAACAGATCCAGAGGAACCTGCCTGAGGTTGCTGTGTTCGTCACGCTGGAGCTCAGCAAGTCGACCTGGCTCCTGGCTGCGCAGGCCATGCCGAGCGGAAAGACATCCGCACATCGTCTCTGCGGCGGCGACGTCGAGGGTCTGCTCGTCCTGCTGCACCGCCTGCAAGCTCGCGAACAGCGGAGTTCCGGCCGGGAGGTGGAGATCATCCTCGGCTACGAGGCCGGCTATGACGGCTTCTGGCTGCAGCGCCGGCTCGCGGCCGAGGTGATCACCTGCTTCGTCATGGATCCCGGCAGCCTCCAGGTCGACCGCCGCGCACGGCGGGCCAAGACGGACCGGCTGGACGCAGCCATGCTGCTGCGGGCTCTGATGGCCTGGTGCCGCGGTGATGACGCCGCTTGCCACATGGTGCAGGTGCCCTCGGTCGAGCGCGAGGACGCCCGGCGGACCCACCGCGAGCGCCAACGGCTGATCGCCGAGCGGGTGCAGCACGTCAACCGGATCAAGGGCCTGCTCGCCACCCAGGGCGTCTACAAGTACCATCCACTGCGGCGCGACCGCTGGGAACGGCTGAAGGAGGTGCGCACTGGCGACGGACGCGACCTGCCCCAGCGCCTGCGCGGCGAGATCGAACGGGAGGTCCGACGGCTGGAACTCGTGCTCGAACAGATTGCGGTGGCCGAGGCCGAGCGAGACGCTGCCGTAGCCGACCCGGCCGTCGAGGACACCGACGCCGAGAAGGTGGTGCGTCTGGCCCGTCTCGGCGGCATTGGCACCGAATTGGCCACGGTGCTGGTCCGCGAGGCGCTGTACCGGCCGTTCGACAACCGCAAGCAGGTGGCCGCCTACGCCGGCCTCACGCCGAACCCGTACGCCAGCGGAGACCGGCAGCGCGACCAGGGCATCTCCAAGGCCGGGAACCCGCTCCTGCGCAAGTCGATGATCGAGCTGGCTTGGCTGTGGCTGCGCTATCAGCCGGGCAGCGGGCTCGCACGCTGGTTCGTCGAGCGGGTTGGCACGGCGCGCGGGCGCATCCGCAAGATCACGGCGGTCGCGTTGGCGCGCAAGCTGCTGGTCGCCCTGTGGCGCTATCTCGCCATCGGGTTGGTTCCGGAGGGGGCGCGCCTGAAGGCGATCTGAGAAACAAGGTTCGTCCGCCGGCCGGTCGACGGCGCGTCGGACGAGCGGGGTCGGCGTGTGACCGGAGCTCGACGGGGTTTGCTGCCGTCGCCAAAGATGGGTCCCGCTACCCTGAGCCGGCCCGCCTTGCACGAGGCATCTTGGTCAGGAACGCTCCGTTCCGCCGGATACGAGTGGATCAGCAAGCCCAGCGCTCGCACGACAACCGGCTCCCCGCCTGTCCGAAACACCGATCACCGCGCCCCCTTGCGGAAACGTCTCATACGAGTCGAGCTAAGAGGCGCGCAATCAGCATCGATTGCGCCCGGCCGTCACATGCGGACGCGGCCCGGCCCCGACCGGGTCTTATCCCTTCGAGGATGGCCGCAGCCATCACCGGCGTCCCCCGCATCGGTCGGGCTTCGGTCTCGGACGTCAGCTTCGTGCGGAGGCTCTTTGACCTGGACGCGTCGAAGTCTGGCGGGATGCCGGTGCCGCGGTCGCAGGCGGTCAACCGCAGGTCCCCGCGCCCGCGCCGGTGCCGTGCTGGCCCAGGGCCACATCTCGCATCCACAGGGGCGGTCTCGCCCACTCGGAAGGTGGCGGCAAACAGCCGGAAGCCAGCGGCCTTTGACGCATCGGGCCCGACCGGCGCCTGTCACCGAGCCGCACGGGAGGCTCGCGGCCATCCTGCGCTTCCTGTGCGATCCTGAACACTGGCTGGGCTGGGTTCTGGTCCTGCTACCATCAAGTTCCTGTCACCAGCTGCAGCCTTGGAGCAGAAGATGTCCAAGCCGGAACGCACGCTTGAAAACCTGAAGGGCGGTGCTGAGATCCTCGACACACTTCGAGAGGAGTTCGCGCAGTGGCTTGGGGAAGCTAACGAGGAGGGCCAGAGAGAAGCCTACGAGAACGTCCTTGGCCACGTTGACGCGATGGTGCGAGAGTATGCCCAGCGCCTCCAAGAAGCTGAAGCACAATTAGAGGCTCCTCCGGGCGCGTTCGGCGCGTAAGCCATGCTCGCCACATAGTCGAGGAAGGGTATACCCTCCCGCTACATCACGAAGCCTGCGCTGGATGCGTGGCCATTTCAGTAGGCTCTTGGACGCGCCGCGCACGCACGTTCCAGATCGCAGGAGCACCCGTCTGGAACGGACTCTCGGCGGATCAGGATCGGCCCACATGGGCAAGCCCTATTGGAACGGGAGTGAGCTTCTGCCATCAGCTCTACCGAATTCGCCCCATCAGGCCCTCGTGCACGCTCTAGCCGGTGATCATGGTCTCTCCAATTCCGGCCACGGCAGATGCTGCCCATTCTGCCAAGCCAGGAACCCCGGGAGAGGTGTTCCTGGCCTTCCTCAAGCTCGGTCTGACCTCCTTCGGTGGTCCCATCGCGCATCTGGGCTACTTCCGGGATGAGCTGGTGACTCGCCGGCGCTGGATCGATGAAAGCGACTATGCGGACCTCGTGGCGTTGTGCCAGTTCCTGCCGGGCCCGGCATCGAGCCAGGTCGGCTTCTCTCTCGGAGTGCTGCGGGGCGGCGGGCTCTTGGGTGGACTCGCCGCTTGGACAGCCTTCACGCTGCCGTCCGCCCTGTTACTGCTCGCCTTCGCCTATGGGGCGAGTGCCTTCACCGGACCGGCAGCGCAGGGGCTAATCCACGGGCTCAAGCTCGTGGCTGTGGCCGTAGTCGCGCAGGCGGTCTGGGGCATGGCTCGTTCGCTCGCGCCGGACCGCCCGCGGGCATCCATCGCAGTTGGTGCGCTTCTCCTGACGGTGTTCGTCGCCGGATCGTTCGGGCAGATCCTGGCCATCGCTCTTGGCGCGGTCCTAGGTCTCGTGTTGTGCCGGTCAGGCGCCGCTCCGATCAAAGGGCACCTCGCCTTCCCGGTTTCGCGCTGGGCCGGTGCGGTCGCACTCGCCGTCTTCCTCCTGTTGCTCGTGCTGCCCCACTTGCTCGCCTCAGGCCTCCAATCTCAGGGGCTGGCGCTGTTCGACGCCTTCTACCGCGTCGGTGCCCTCGTCTTCGGTGGCGGTCATGTCGTCCTGCCGCTGCTGCGAGCGGCAGTGGTCGATCCGGGCTGGGTGACGCCGGATACCTTCCTTGCTGGCTACGGTGCGGCGCAGGCGATCCCAGGTCCGCTGTTCACCTTCGCGGCCTATCTCGGGGCGGTCGTCCACCCCGCTCCTAACGGCATCCTCGGCGCATCGATCGCGCTGGCGGCAATCTTCCTGTCCAGCCTCCTACTCGTCTACGGGATGCTACCCTTCTGGGACGCATTCCGGACCCGCCCGCTCGCCCAGGCAGCCATGCGCGGGACCAATGCGGCGGTGGTCGGCATCCTGGGCTCGGCCTTGTACGACCCGGTCTGGACAAGCGCCGTCCATTCGCCGCGCGATTTCGCGCTTGCTACAGTAGCATTCGTCCTCTTGACCACCTGGAAAGCGCCACCTTGGATCGTCGTCGTTCTGACAGCCATTGGCGGCATCGCTGGGGGCGTCACCCAACCTTGAACTAGGTTCCGTAACGCCCAATCCGTGAGGGTCCGCTTCAAAGCACACACCGGCCGTTGAAATTGGGCTGACCGAATGTCCGCTCCTGGCGCAATCCAGACCTGAAACCTTTGCTGCGAAAGTGTCCGCTTTCGAGATCCTGTCTGGGTCAGCTGAACGGCCGGAATGGGCGCAAGGCGGAACGTCCGCTTGCGAGCGGCGAGCTAATCTCCGCTTTCCACCCCGGGCGGACCCATACGTGTGGGCACCAAGTGTCAGGTTTGAGCAATTAGCGGCCGATAAGAGCGGCGTCTGGAAAGTGCCGAGCACCCGGCTGCTGACGTTCCACCGCCGCGTTGATCACTGAGTAGTTCTGTGAAGCGGGACCGTGGCAACGCGGGGATCGGGGTCTGGAAGGTCGAGCGAGCGGCGGGCGGGGACGTCGTGGTGCAGGAGGCGCGGGACCGTCAGCCGCGTGTCATGGCACTCGACACGTTCATGGCGGAGCGCGCGGCCGATTTCGTGGATGCGGGCGCCTTGATCGACCAGCCGTTCCAGGCGCGTCACCTTGAGGGGATGATCCGCTGCTATATGTCCGGCGGCCGGTTAGTCGGGTTCGGTCACCAGCTGGTCCGCGCCCTCGCCCCGCCGGAGGCCGGCCCGGCGCCGCCGCGCCTGTATTCGGGGCCGGACGACGCGCGCTTCCAGCGCCTGCGGAGCCTCTTGGGGCGGGAATGGACGCCGCAGATGACACGGTTGCTGGACCTTGAGCCAGACGCCCTGCCGGTGATCTGGGACGCCGACTTCCTGCTGGGGCCGAAGGCTCCCGACGGCGAGGACACCTATGTGCTCTGCGAGATCAACGCGAGCTCTGTGTTTCCCATACCAGACGAGGCACCAGACGCCCTCGCCGAAACGATGCTCCAGCGGCTGGTAGCGGCCCGCGACCGCAGCACGGCTGCAATCCATCAACGGAAGTCGAAGTCAACAAACTCCGTCGCTGGAGCAAACGCATAGCAAAGGTAGAGCAGTCGTGTAGCACTCGCTAGGCTCGGGCTGTTATATTTCAATGACTTGGCGTACCAGCTGGCGCGCCGGCCCAGCAAGAAATCGGGGCTCCTCCTGCGGGCGTACTTCCGAACTGCCATTCGAGGTGACGAGCCCTGCTCCTTGGCGCACGATGACCCGCAACTGTGGCAGTTGCCCGTGGTGCTGCAACCATGCGAGCCGGATGGATCTCCGAGTAGGTGTGTTGCTACTGCTGGGAGACGTAGCCGGCCGAACCATGCGGTCCCGGCGCCCGATATAGCCCTCGTGCGCGAACTTGCGCTGTTGAGTGTGTTTTGGTCCGCGTCTCGCCTACGGCTCGAACAACAGCAGCAGATCACCCAACTGGATCACCACGAGGCGGTGGTGAAGGTCCCAGGCAGATGCCGGCTTCGACCTCGATCAATTTCCTGGCAGGGCACGGCAGCATGCACAACTTCGTCGTCACCTATTTGTAGAGAGTAAGGTGCCGATGAAGCTGTGCACAGTGCTCTATGCAGCCAGCGCGACGGCAGCCGATGATGTTCCGCGGGTCGATCGGTACACAGCAGCAAATGCAGCGAGGTAGGGTGCCGGGTCGGCGCCGCGCGGGATCGCTGGTAGGGCCGGCAACTCGCCTGCAGCCTTGAGCTTGTAAAATTTCCGACGCTTGAGGTCGATGACTTCCCAGAGCTTCAGTGCCTCAACTGACGAGGATTGAGCCTTGGCGTTCGCTGCGTCGCGCTTCGCCCGCTGGTAGGACGCATCACGGACTCGACGCTCCGCTCGGAGCTCGTCGGCGGTGCGGTCAATTGGTGTGACGAAGCGAATGTCGCCGGCCCGCATCTCGGCGGCGGTCATACGGAGTGTCCGGCCGAGTTCTTTGCCGCTCGGGCCAAACGGCTCATGCGCGAAGCGGCTTTCATGGTGTTCGCGCCACTGGTCCAGGACCTTTCGCTCGCGTTTGTGTACCCATACGAGAGCATCGGGCACGATCGAGCGGACCTCGTCGCCGTTGATGGGTACCAGGTTTGGCGTGCACCAGCGGAGCCACTCGATGGTGCGTGGCGTGAATTGACGGAACCCACGGTAAAGGCGCTCACCTTTTTCGCACAGGCCGAGTTCGCTCGAATCTTCCGTGGCCAGGCCGAGGATCCGTCCGTTCGCACCAGCAAGATCGATCAGATATGGTAGTGCTGCGTCGAAGTAGACCTCGGCGTCATCGTCGTCGCAAGGGCCACCGTAACGCGCGCCGATCAGTTTGCCGATCTGTGGGAGAAGCGTCGCGGAGCGATTGAAGCTTTTAGTCCACTTGCGCCCGGAAGCAGCAGAGCCACTACGGAAACTGTCGAGGTGCTTCCGGTCATTGTCGTTCAGCGCCAGCATCCGTGGCAATTCAGCTAGCTCAACCAATGCGGTCTGTTTCATGCCCGTGTCGTTCATGACGTCGATCTTCTTCATCTTGCGAGCAATGTTGGTCAGGTGTCGTTCTGGCGATCTGACGCTGAAGCCTGGGCGCGCATGAAATTCAGCGGCAGATGCGCGCCGCCGGGGTCGATTCTCGTTGCGGTTCAGGGTGATGGCCGCATTCCGTATTTTTCGGTCGCGCCTTTTAAGGTGCACATCAGGGATTGCGGCAGGCTGCTGTCCGACATCGGTCCGACAATTGTCGTGCACTTGTGGTCACAATTGTCGGACGCTTGTGGTCTCACTTGTCGCGAAGCTTAGCTCGATCTCCGAATCCAGCCCGGCCACACATCACTTTTGCACTTCGCCTTGGCGCTTACGTCGCGCCGAGAGCCTCGCGTGTCCAGGGCATCCGCACCTGTAGGCCCCCGACCCGATTAAAATGCTTTTGCTGGTGCGATTTCCTGGCGCCGGGGCCCCAAAAGGCCCGGCCCCTCTTTCAGAAAAAAATTGGCCGAGAGCGGCAGGTTCGTGGCGCCGCCCGAGTTCCGGAGCCCAAGTCGATCATCGCACGCATGCGTGATCTAGGACGACCTCGGGCGAGCCTCATGATCTATGGTGCTCAGTCAACGGGGCGGGATGGTTGTCGTTGCTGGTGCGCGAGGCCTTGAACTCGTGCCACTCCAAGCCGGCGGCGCGGCTATCGAGCCAGTCCAACAGGTCGCCGACCCGCCAGCCGAGCTTGCGCTCGGAGAGCCGCAGGGGAGCGGGAATCGCTTGCTGGTCCCGCATGCGGCGGAGGGTCGGCACGGACACACCGCATAGGTCCGCGGCATCTTTCGTGCCGAGGACGCGATGGCGGAGGAGTTCGGGGGGGAGGTGCGCAGGAGTGGGCATCGGCCTTAAGGGGTGGTTAACGATGCCGATACGGATGATATCAGGTGGTTAATTGATCATCACAGGGGCGCATTCCGGGCTGCCAACTGCGACAATCCGGCTCACTTCGGCCGCCCACCGATCGAGCGCCTCTCGCTTCTCGGTACGGTAGACGGCGCGGTTGTAGATCCCCGCCACTCCCGCCTTGTGGCCAGATACGTGACTTAAGACCGCCTCGATGACATGCGGCAGCACCCCGATGTCGGCCATGCCCGTAGCTGTTGAACGCCGAAGATCGTGAATTCGCCATGGCGGCAACGAGACCTGTCGATCGAGCGCGGCTTTGCACTTCGAGAATCCGGCAAAGCCGCCGCTACCGGTTCCGAAGACCAGTTCGCGGCCGACCCGGGCAGGGATCGCGCGCAGAATTTCGAGGGCCAGTCCTGATAGGGGCACCTCATGTTGTTGCTTGTTCTTCATTCGGATCGGAGGGAGTCGCCAGCTGCATTCTTCCAAGTCCAGTTCGCTCCACCTCATCTCGGCCACTTCGTCTCTGCGTTGACCGGTGAGGATCAGCAACTTGATGATCCGCCCGAAGTCGTTGTCGGCCAGCGTCTTCCAGATTGCCGCCAACTCGGATGCGGACAATACGCGGTCTCGCCGAATTTCATGGGCCGGCGCCTTCGTGCCCACTACGGGGTTTGTTTCGATGATGCCCTCGGCGATGGCCCAAGCGTATGCCGATGAAAGACATCTTCGCGCCCGAACTGCAGCTTGAGGTCCCGACTCCCGAACAATTTCATGCAGCCGAGCGGCGACATCAACACGCCGCAGGTCACCCAATGGTCGCTCGTGCAGCGGCTTCCAGTGCGTGTTGATGTGCGTCTTGAGGTTCGCAAGAGTTGACTGCCGTGCGTGCTGCTCCTGCTGCTTCTGGTACCGCGCGAGTGTGCTTCCCAATGTGGTGACCGATTGAGTCCGTTGTTCACGCCTAGCCAGAAGTGGATCTTCACCAAGTGCAGCCTTTGCGAGCCGTTCTCGAGCGGTCTTTCGCGCGATCGAAACGTCGATGACATCGACGGCGCCGATCGTGAACAGCGACGACTTCCCTCCCGCTCGAGGAGGCCGGATCACCCAGGTCTTGCGTTCGCCTCGGATCCGGTAGCCGAAACCGGGAAGTTCGCTGTCCCAGACAATGCGCTCACTCTGTCCCGGCTTGAGCTCGATGCTGGCAACGACCGTCTTGGTGAGCTTTGCGATATTTTCTTGAGATGCTCGACGTCCCATGAAGGCAGGCTCGGGTTGCAAGTGGGGTGCAGAAGTATGAGCTGGTCTGATCGCTTCTGACACATCCGTGAGAGGGTCTCAAGGCGAACTTCGGGCCGGGTTGCACCAGTGATCACTCATGATGCTGTAGGGCGTCTCATTTACACGGAGAGGGTCGGGGGTTCGAGTCCCTCACCGCCCACCAATTACCTCAGTAACTTAGCGCCAATCTTGAGCGATCGGCGCAGCGCTTTCCCCAGATATTCCCCAGAAACTGCCTGCCTCTGCGCGGCGGCAGAGGCGGATGCCGTGCGCGACTCTCGGGCGCACCGCGCCCCGAGAGCTTGTCGGCGAGCGCGTGTGGATGGGCAAGGCCCGGGGCGGCTTCGATCCAGCCGGCTGGCGAAGGCCGTCCGGCCGACATCCGTCTATCGGACCGGCACCGCCAACGAACGTTCCTCGGAAAGCCGCCCGCGGGTGATTTCAGGCGCGGCGTTCCACATGGATCTTGGTCCTTCCGGCGACACTGGTTCCAAAATCTGAAACGATGTGCCTGGAACGAGCCCACCTGCTGTTTGGACTGTTCCGTTAGAGAAAGCCCCATCAGAACGCTGGCAAAAAAGGCAGGTAGGTCGCCGCTATGCCTGGCACCTGCATCATCGAGCGGGTCGATGGCGTTCCAGATCCCAGGTGGTGTTCGTCCAGGAGAGACCGGAGTGCTTGGTTCTCATGATCGTGGAGGCCGAGCGCGAGCGCCGCGCGCAGCTTGCTATCGTCACTTACCTGCTGAGCCGAGGGCACAGCGCGGAGGAGCAGCCGTCATGGCAACGAGACGGGCAGTTTAGCGTTTGCGCCTGATGCTCAGCGTCTTAAGCACCTTCACGCTAGGCTGAGCAGAACAACGCCGCATG
>NZ_JBAWTG010000156.1:0-9764 GCF_037106235.1 Methylobacterium nigriterrae
CAGCTCGGCCCATTGCGCGTCCGACAGCATCGCTCCTCCTCGCTCAGGAGAGGCGAAACGCTCACCGCATCGGGTGGTTCAAGCGATCACAGGCCGTAGCGGTTGGAGCATCCCGCGCAGCGGTTTCGGGAAGACGCGCGAACTCTGTTTGCCCTCCTCGCCCCGGACGCGTTCCGCTCCCGCTTCACCTCGCCGGCCGGCTTGCCGGGACGGACCTGATCGCCCGCCGCCGCCTGCGCGACGGCGAGCGGGACGCAAGTGGTGCGGCCCACCTGCATCCGTATCGCCCTTCGTCAGCTTGGTCTCGCCGTTGCCGAGGTGATCGGCGGTCCCGATCTGCCCGCTGTCCGAGCCCACCACGGTCGCGTGCTCGCGGACCCGAGCGATGCCTGCCATGTCCCGCCCCTCTCTCGGGGCCGCAACAGAGGGGCGAAGAGAGCGGGCAGGGACAGGACCGTGCCGAGATTTGTGCCTTGACGAAGCGCCTTGAAACGTAGTCAAAGACGCTCCTAACGCGCCGAAACCGCGAGATAACTCAATGGTTTCAGGGCGTCTGCCGGTGTAGCACAGCGGTAGTGCAGCGGTTTTGTAAACCGAAGGTCGGGAGTTCGATCCTCTCCACCGGCACCACCGGTCCCTCGCTCAAGAGCGGCGAAACCACACGGACCGGGTATCCCGGAACGGGATCGCTCGATGGCACGCCGGTCATCCGATCTGGCACCGGCCTGGCTTGCCTCGGCCGAGGCGGTGGGCGGGCCGCGCAGCCACCGGCCGTTCAGTCGGCATTCAAGCTCCGCAGCGTAGCAGTGACGAATAGTCAAGCTGAAATATCCGCATGGGTATATATTCGTGCGAGATGAGGCGCGAGACTCGTCGGATCTGGCTGCATTCGCCGCCTGAAAATCCGATGAATGCGCTTTTCAGAGCCTATTAAATTCACTCTCGCTAGCACCGTCATCGAACGAAGACGATCGCCCCGTGCCGAACGCGCGAGCTCGATCGGATTCGCCGGCATCTTTTGATGAGCGGTGATGACGCAGAGACCCGACGATCGCCACGAGGACTGCCCTCCCGAGGGAGCCGGGCACGCGATCCGGCGCCGGCTCGATCCGGAGACCCGCCGGCGGATCGGCCGGAGCCTGCGCATCCTCTACGCCGACCTGCTCGCCCAACCGCTGCCCGCCCGCTTCGAGGCTCTGCTCGCCGATCTCGCCGCGAAGTCGAAGCCCGAGGAGCCCTCGCGATGATGCAGACCGCCGCACCCGTTGGGACGCCGATCGGCGCCGATGCCGAGATGCGCGACCTCCTGCTCGGCGCGATTCCGGCGCTCAGGGCCTTCGCCTTCTCGCTGACCTACGACATCGACCGCAGCGACGACCTCGTGCAGGACACCCTCGTGCGCGCCTGGACCAAGGCGGACAGCTTCCGCCGGGGCACGAACCTCTATGCCTGGCTGTTCACCATCCTGCGCAACCTGTTCTACTCCGAGCAGCGCAAGCGCAAGCGCGAGGTGGAGGATGCCGATGGCGGCCTCGCGGCCCGGCTGACCTCGCTGCCGGAGCAGGAGATCCGCGTCGAGATGCGGGAATTCCAGAAGGCGCTCGACCTGCTGCCCTTCACCCAGCGCGAGGCCCTGGTGCTCGTCGGCGCGCAGAACTTCACCTACGAGGAGGCGGCCGAGATCTGCGGGGTGGCGGTCGGCACCGTCAAGAGCCGAGTCAGCCGGGCGCGCATGCGGCTGATCGAGAGCCTGGGCATGGAGGGCTCCGACGACATCGGAGCCGATGCCCTGACACGGGCGGCCCTCGATCAGGCCTGACCGTCCGGCGCGCCCGGACGCGCGCGAATCGAGGCGATTGCACAACGAAGGATTCACCGATCCGCAAGATCTCGCGTCGTACACCCGATTCCGAAAGGTCGGCCGATGACGTGGAAGGTCGGCGGCGCGCTGGCGCTGCTCCTCGTGCTGGTGGGCGTGGCGGGCTCGGCGGCGGTCGGCCCGATGGCGGAGCGCGCGCATCCCGAGCGTGAGCATCCCGAGCGTGAGCATCCCGAGCGTGAGACTTGGCGCCGCGCCTACCGCGTGCCGGCCGAGATCCCCTTTCCCGAGGACAATCCCTACTCGCTGGTCAAGGCCGAGCTCGGCCGCAGGCTCTTCTTCGATCCGATCCTGTCGGGCGATCGGAGCCGCGCCTGCGTCAGCTGCCACCTGCCCGATCTCGCCTGGGCGGACGGGCGCGCACGCGCGCTGTCGCGCGGGGCCTCCGGCATGGAGCTGCGCACGCCGACGCTGCTCAACCTCGCATGGCAGGAGCGCCTGGGCTGGGACGGCAAGTTCCGCGACCTCGAATCCGTCGCCTTCCTGCCGATCACGGCCGCGGGCAACATGAACCTGCCGGTCGCCGAGGCCCTGCGCCGCCTCTCCGCCGATCCCGAATACGCGCGGGCCTTCGCGGACGCCTTCCCCGACCCGGCCGTCACGCGCGACCGCGTCGAGGATGCCCTGGCGACCTTCGAGCGGCTGATCGTCTCGGGCCCGGCCCCGTTCGATCGCTGGATCGCCGGGGATGCGGGCGCGATCGACGCCGCCGCGAGGCGTGGCTTCGACCTCTTCAACGGCAAGGCGCACTGTGCGGCTTGCCACAGCGGCTGGTCGTTCACGGACGGCTCCTTCCACGACATCGGCACAGCCGCGGGCGAGGATATCGGTCGCGGCCGCTTCTTCCCGAACTCGCCGGCCCTGCGCTACGCCTTCAAGACGCCGGGCCTGCGCGCGGTGGCGGTGCGGGCGCCCTACATGCACGACGGGTCGGTCGCGACGCTGGAGGCCGTTATCGACCTCTACGATCGCGGCGGCATCGACCGGCCGAGCCGTTCGGCTGATATCCGGCCACTCGGCCTGAGCCGCGACGAGAAGTCCGACCTCGTTGCCTTCCTGCGCAGCCTCACCCCCGAATCGACGGCGGTGCCCGCCACGGGCGCGCTGACCTCCGTGCCGCCCCGTCCGCCGGCGCCGACGGGCCACGCGGGGCCTGCCGTGACGTCTCAGCACTGAGCGGCCCGTCTCGTCGCGCGGATCTCGGTCGGGACCGGGCCGGCATCGGCTCAAGCATTGTCCGCCGAAGTGGCTACCGGTTCGGCGCGAGAGAAGGCGATGCCTAAGGAACTGGAGCGATTTCCGTGATCCGGCGATCATGGAAATCGCTCTGAACGCGCTTCAGCGAAACAGCGGCAGCCCCGAGCCCAGCACGGCCAAGCCCGCTACGAGCAGCAGCCCGGCGCAGGTCTCGCAGGCGGCCACCCGCGAGCCCGCCCGGGGCGCGACGCCGGCGAGCGTCACGCCAAGGCCGAGGCTCGCGAGGCTGAGGAAACCGATCATGCGCTGCTCCCGGCCGCGACCCTTGCGGGCGGCGCCCCCGAGGCGAGGCGGCCGGGTTCGGACCGCTCGCCGGTTGCGAAACCTATCCCGCGAATCTTAAGCGAAGGTGGCGCGGCCCTCGCCCGGTTCCCGGACCGAATCCGCCGCCGCGGGTTCCGGTCGGACCGACGCCCGCGGAGCGCGATGACCGTTCTGCCCGCAACCCACAGCGTTAACCTTTCGGTAAGATCCGTTAACAAACCATTGGTTTTCTGTCCGCACCTGTACGTAAATGCCTCGGACAATATTTCCTTACTTCGTATCGCCGAGGACCCGATGGGTCAGCTCAAGAAGAAACTGGGCGGGTTCTTCGCCGCCGCGTCGCTTGCCGGCCCGCTCGCTCTTCTCGGCACGGCGCAGGCCGAGGCCCACGTCAAATGGTTCTGCGCCTTCGACGTCGCGGGCCAGCCGCGCGGCCTCGAACAGGTGCTCTGCATCGATTTCGAGTGGCTCACCGCCCTGGCGCTCGGATGCCTGATGTTCGGCTGCCTGGCCGAGGGCACGCCCCTCGGCACGGCACTCCTCAACGCGCTCGACCGGGTGACGGCGCGGACCAGGACCGACACGTCGCTCCTCGTGCGGGTCGTCTGCGGTTTCTTCTTCGTGTCGCTCTGGAATATGGGCGGCATCATCCTGACGCCGGAGCTGAAGACCGATGCCGAGTGGATCTCCTGGCTCCAGCTCGGCATCGCCGCGATGCTGATCTGGCGCCGGACCCTGCCCGTCGCGGCCCTCGGCATCGTGTTCCTGTTCGCCTTCGCCACCTGGACCTACGGGGCCTTCCACCTCGCCGACTATCCCGTCTTCCTCGGCATCGCCGCCTATCTGGCACTCACCGGCCTCGACCGCGCGCCCTTCGGCATCCGCCCGATCGACGTCGTCCGGTACTCCGCCGCCGTCACGCTGATGTGGGCCTCCGTCGAGAAATGGGCCTATCCGGACTGGACGGCGCCGCTTCTCGCCGCCAAGCCCGAGATGACCATGGGAGCGAGCGCCGAGCTGTTCATGAAGGCGGCGGGCGTCATCGAGTTCACCCTCGCCTTCGCGCTGATCTGGACGCCGCTGGTGCGCCGGACGAGCGCGATCATCCTGGCGGCCATCTTCATCTCGGCGGTGTTCGAGTTCGGCAAGATCGACGCCGTCGGCCATTCCGGCATCATCGTGGTGCTGCTCGGCATCGCGGCCGACGACGCCCGGGTCGCGATCCGGCGCCGCCACGTGGCGCTCGCCCCGGCCTACTACGCCGCGGCCCTCGCCTGCTTCCTGGCGCTCTACTATGTCGGCCACGCGGTGCTCTACGGCGGCCTCGCCGAGCTGCCGGTGATCTGAAGGCAGGGCCGCCGACGCGGCAGACCCTCGACCATTGTCCGCCGAAGCGGCGGGCGGCCGGGAGCAGGAATGCGGCGCCACAATGAGCTGGAGCGTCTCCCGTGATCCGGAGATCGCGGGAACAGGGACCTAGCGACCCCGGCCGGCCAGGAGCGGCCCGAGCACGTCGGTGATCCCGTTCACGGTGATCTGCGTGCCGACGCAGAGGAGCAGGAACGCCGAGAGGCGCCCGAGCACCCGGGCGCGCACGGGTCCGATCAGGGTCACCACCCGATCCGCCGAGCCGTATGCGAGCCGCACCATCGCGGCCACCGCCAGCGCCGCCGCCGAGGCGCCGACGTAGAAGCCGATCCGCTCCGGCGCCTCGGCTGGGCGGTTGGACCCGATCGCGATCGCCACCGCGATGGTGCCGGGACCGGTGGTGAAGGGCAGCGTCAGGGGGAAGAAGGCGATCTCGGCGAGGTTGCGGGCCGCCGGGTCCTGCGCGGCTTCGGCCTGCTTGCGGGCCTCGCGGGCCTCGGGCGCGTTGAGGAGCACCCAGGCCGAGGCCGCCACCACGAGCCCGCCCGCGATGCGCAGGGCGGCGAGCGAGACGCCGAAGAAGTTGAGGATCGGTGCCCCCGCCCAGAGGGCCGCCAGCATCACCATGGCGGCGTAGAGGCTGATGCGGCGCGACAGCTCCAGCCGGTCGGCATGGCTGAGCTCGCCCGTCACCTGCGCGAAGATCAGCGCGGCCCCGATCGGGTTGACGATCGAGAACAGACCCGAGAGCGCGAGCAGGAAATGCTGGATGGCCGCTTCGACGCTCATGCCCGGGTTCGCAAAGCTCCGCTTCGGCACCTGCCTATACCATCCCGGGCCGGCCCTGCACCCTCCGGAATCTCAGCCCGGCGAGGGGGCGGGCACCAGCACCCGGGCGGGGGCGAGGCGGCGGGCGCGGCGCACCTGGCGCACGGCCACCGGGCGGTAGAGCTGCTTCGTCGCGTCGACCACGTGCAGCCCCGCGAAGGGCAGCGACAGGCCGGTGCCGAAGCGCTCCCAGGCGCCGGAGGTGCGCAGCATCAGGCGGCTGCGCACGGGGGGCATGTAGAGGGTCTCGGCCCAGCCCTCCGGCGAGAACAGGGTGTCGCGCATCAGCCGGCCGAGCTGCGAGCGGCTGTAGGGCTGGCCGTGGCCGAACGGCGTCGCCTCGCGCCGGGCCCAGACCCCGCGGCGGTTCGGCACCACCAGGATCATGCGCCCGCCCGGCGTCAGGGTGCGCCAGACCTCCTGCAGGAGCTCGGTCGGGCTCTCGACGGCCTCGAGCGCGTGGACCAGGATGATGCGGTCGATCGCGGCTTCTGGCAGCGGCATCATGGTGGGGTCGGCGAGAGCCGAGCAGGAGCGGCCGGAGCCCGGCCAGTTCACCACCCCCTGCGTCGCCGGCATGAAGGCCAGCGTGCGCTCGGCGATGCAGTGGACCGGGCCGAGATAGGGCGTGGCGTAGCCGAGCCCGAGCACCCGCAGCCCCGAGACGGAGCCGAGGAACCCGTGGACCGCGCGGCCGACGATCCGGTGCGTCACCGCGCCGAGCGGCGTTGCGTAGAAGGCGCGCAGATCGGTGATGTCGAGGCGCATGGGCGGGTCGGACTGGTACGCGGACGGGCTCCGGCGCGGCTGGCGCGCGGCCGGATGTCTCCCTATGCTTCAATGGGGATCGGACGCGCCCGCGGCAAGCATTTCCGGCATGCGAGGCGCGGGCGGAACCGTGGCGGGGCGGCCCCGGTTCTCCGCGGGATCGTCCGGACAGCGAGGACAGCGACGCCATGGCCGCCACGAAGCCCGAGATCCGCACCTTTCTCTGCCGCAGCGACAATATCGGCGTGCTGATGCGCGACCCCGCCACGGGCGCCTGCGCGGCGATCGACGTGCCGGAGGCGGAGCCCGTCCTGCGGGTGCTCGGGGAGACGTGCTGGCGGCTCACCGACATCCTCGTCACGCACCGGCATGCCGACCACGTCGAGGGAATTCCCGAGGTGAAGCGCGCGACCGGCGCCCGAGTGACGGCGCCCGCCAAGGCCGGGGACGCCGTGCCGGAGGTCGACGCCACCGTGCGGGAGGGCGACCGCGTCCGCGTCGGCGACCTCGTCGGCGAGGTCTGGGAGACGCCGGGGCACTGCGCCGACCACGTCACCTACTGGTTCCGGGATGCGGGCGTGGTCTTTGCCGGCGATACCCTGTTCACGCTCGGCTGCGGCCGCGTGATGGAGAGCCCGCCCGAGACCCTGTGGCACTCGCTGAGCCGCTTCCTGGCGCTCCCCGACGAGACCCAGGTCTTCAGCGGGCACGACTACGTACGCGCGAATGCCCGCTTCGCGCTCGCGGCCGAGCCCGCCAACGAAAATTTGAAGGCGCGTGCGGCCGAGGCCGAGCGGGCCGCGGCCGAGGGCCGCTTCCTGATCCCGTCGCCGCTCGGCGTGGAGCGGGCGACGAACCCCTTCCTGCGCAGCACTGAAGCTGCCCTCGCGCGGGCGGTCGATCTCGCGCCCGGGGCGGATCCGGCGGCGGTCTTCGTGGCGCTTCGGGCGTGGAAGAATCGGTTCTAGGCCGGACCATTCAAGAAAAATTTGTTGCCATCTCAAACAGAAATGAACATACGACCAGACGCGAGGTTCGCGCGCGGCCTCGTCTGAGAAGGCTCCCGGCGGGAGACTTGATGTTCCTGGAAGCGGGCCGCGGCGCGCTTCGGTCGGTCAGATGGGGGTTCGTCTCGCCTTACCACCTCTCTCCCTCCCGCCTCCCGCTCCCCTTCGTGCAGCCGGAACGCACGAGCCCTCCGCAGCGGGACGAGACCGTTCGCGCCGAGGAGACCCATGAGCCCGTCCTATCGTCCGAGCCCGTGGCGCCGGCTAGGCCGGTGGGCCGCGCGGCCGCGCGGCTCGTGGGGCCGGTCGCCCGCGCCCGCACCGCGCCCGTCTCGGCCGACGTGCGGCTTCTCGCCATCGCCACGGAGCATCTCGCCCGCCTCGGACCGAAGCGCGTGACGGTGGTGGCGGTCGCGGCCGAGGCCGGGATGACGCATGCCAACGTCTACCGCTACTTCCCCTCGAAGGACGCGCTGCTCGACGCGGTGGCCGGCCGCTGGCTGCGGGACGTCGAGACTCGGCTCGCCAACATCGCCGACGCCCCCGACCCGGCCGACGACAAGATCGAGCGCCTGCTCACCGCGCTCGCCGCCCTGCAGCGCGACGCCCTCGGCGAGGAACCGAACCTGTTCGCCGTTCATCTCGACGCCACCGTGGAATCGCGACCCATCGCCCGGCGCCACCGGGTGCGGCTGCGCAGCCTCGTGGAGCGGGTGGTCGAGGAGGGCATGGCGGCCGGCGCCTTCTCGGCGCGAGACCGTGAGCGGGCCATCGCCTACATCTTCGATGCGAGCTACCGCTTCACCCACCCGCTCGCCATCCAGCAGGACGCGGACGTGCCGCGCGACCTCGTGGAGGCCCGTCTCGGGGCCGTGATTCACGCGATCCAGCGGGTGCTGCGCGCGGGCATCCTGTAGGGAAAGTGACAGGATTTCATTTCTGTCACAACGGCCCCGCTCGAGCCGCGGCGGTTTTTGAGGCGCCTCTAAATCCCTCGCCGCGCTGAGCTTTCGCGCAGCAACCGTTTCTGCGTGCGCGCTGCCGGCTGGCCCGAGGCGTGCTTTCCTCCTCCCCCGTCGGGTTGAAGCAGGGGGGCTTTTCGGCCACTAGAGCCACGCACGAAAGAGGACCGTGACGGGCTCACGCTTCGACGCAGTACTCGCCCACGCCCGAGCGGGGTGGTGACCAGTTCTCAATCTGGCAGCGGAGGTTCTTTACCCATGGCACGCAGCAAGATCGCGCTTATCGGCGCCGGACAGATCGGCGGGACCCTCGCGCATCTGGCGGGCCTCAAGGAACTCGGCGACGTGGTCCTGTTCGACATCGCGGACGGCGTGCCGCAGGGCAAGGGCCTCGACATCGCCGAATCGGCGCCCGTCGACGGCTTCGACGCGAAATTCTCGGGCGCGAGCGACTATGCGGCGATCGCGGGCGCGGATGTGGTGATCGTGACGGCCGGCGTGCCGCGGAAGCCCGGCATGAGCCGCGACGACCTCATCGGCATCAACCTCAAGGTGATGGAAGCCGTCGGCAACGGCATCAAGACCCACGCGCCGGACGCCTTCGTGATCTGCATCACCAACCCGCTCGACGCCATGGTCTGGGCGCTGCAGAAGTTCTCGGGGCTGCCGACGAACAAGATCGTCGGCATGGCGGGCGTGCTCGATTCCGCCCGCTTCCGCCACTTCCTGGCCGAGGAATTCGGGGTCTCGGTCGAGGACGTGACCGCCTTCGTGCTCGGCGGCCACGGCGACGACATGGTGCCGCTGACCCGCTACTCGACGGTGGCCGGCGTGCCGTTGCCCGACCTGGTCAAGCTCGGCTGGACGACCCAGGAGCGGCTCGACGCCATGGTCGATCGCACCCGCAAGGGCGGCGGCGAGATCGTCAACCTGCTCAAGACCGGCTCGGCCTTCTACGCGCCCGCGGCCTCGGCGATCGCCATGGCGGAGAGCTACCTGCGCGACAAGAAGCGGGTGCTGCCCTGCGCCGCGCACCTGTCCGGCGAGTACGGCATCGACGGCCTCTTCATCGGCGTGCCGATCGTGATCGGCGCGGGCGGCGTCGAGCGCGTGCTGGAGGTCACGTTCAACGCCGACGAGAAGGCGATGTTCGACAAGTCGGTCAACTCGGTGAAGGGCCTGATCGAGGCCTGCAAGGGCATCAACGCCGCCCTCGCCTGACGGAGGCGGAGGGCAGGCGGGAAGGGGATGTCGGCGCACGGGGCGCCGGGGTCCCCGCCCGCCGCGGCCGCCAACGCGCAATTCGGCATTCGCTCACAGGACGAGGCTGCCATGAACATCCACGAGTATCAGGCGAAGGCGGTATTGCGGGAGTTTGGTCTGCCGGTGTCGCGGGGTGTTGCGGTTTTGGCGGCGTCGGAGGCTGAGGCG
>NZ_JBAWTG010000157.1:0-9734 GCF_037106235.1 Methylobacterium nigriterrae
GGGCAGGTGCGAGCGCGAGGGTTTCAGCTCACTCGCGACCCCCAAGCTGCCGGCCTCCTCCAGGTCGAGCACGACGCAGCCGGACATCAGCGAGCCCGCAATCTTGAGGAAGGCCTGACCGCTCACAAAGGCCTGCACCTCGTACCCGGCGGCCTGCAGGGCATCAACGAGGCCGCGCCGGGTGTCGCCCCCAACCGCGACCACGTAGGCGCGCAGGCCGGTGTCGGTGGTGACATCCTGCGCGATCCCGCCCGCTGACCGGCTCCGTCCGTCAATGCCCGGGATCGGGAAGAAGGTGTCGCGGATGCGGCGCACCGCGCGGTCCGAGGCGCGTTGGATGCGGTACTCCAGAACCAGCGTCTCGCCACCGCCTACCCGCTCCAGCGCCTGCGCGGCGGCGTCGCGGTCCTCCGGGTGGACGCTGGCGAGCCAACGCGCGAGATCCGGCATGTCCTCGGGAGGCATGCCCCAGACCTGCGCGAAGGCCGGGCTGAGGTAATCGAGCTGCCCACTCTCCAGGTCGGCGAGCCAGAGCACGTTCGCCGAATGCTCGGCAAAGCGCCGGAAGCGCTCCTCGCTCGTGCGCAGGTCGCCCACCTTGTGCAGGCGGTCGATCACCGGACCCAGGATGATGGTGTAGGTGCGCAGGAACTCGGTGTCTTGCTGAGTGAAGTCGCGCGGCTCGGTCGCGTCCACCTGCAGCAGGCCGTAGGGCTTCCTGCCCGGCAGGAAGATCGGCGCGTTGGCGAACGCGATGACCCCGGCCTCCTTCATGAACTCGGGGACGTCGAAGCGCTCCTCCTTGCGGAGGTCCTGCGTGATGATGGGCGTGCCTTCCTTGATTGCGAAGGTCTCGGAGTGCTCCCTCATCGGCAGGCGCAGCCGCCCAACGATGCCCGGCTCCCAGCCGACGCCGGCGCGCACGAGCACGCATTGCTCGTCCTGCTGGATCTCCAGGATCTTGGCGCGATGGATGCCGAGGGCCTCGCTCACGAGCCTGCAGGCTTCGGTGAGGACCTCGTCGAGGTTCTCGCTGCGCAGGGCGAACTCGCCGAAGTCGGCCAGCACCTGCTGGCGCTTCATCATCCGCTCCAGGGTGGGCATCGCAGCTCCCCGGCACAGAGCGATCAGGCGCTCGTCAGCGGAGAACCGTGGCTCGGACCCTGCGCAGCACCTCAACCACTTGTGTACGCCCGAGCCAGGGCTGGGTCCAAGCCCGTTCCAATAGGGCTTGCTTCAGTGGACCTTGGCAGGGGCGCGGCGCTGCTCGCGGATTGGGCGTTATGGAAGCTTCCGACCCTGAGCAGCCATCCAGGGTGTCTTCAACCGAGGACCGCTCATTGATGGCATTGCGGACCTTCGAAGAGGTTGCCTCAGCGCTGATAAGCGAGCCGAATTCCCTCACCGTTCTGCCGGAAACCCAGGCGGTGTCAATCGACGTAGACGCCAGCGCCCACGAGCGCTTCGACGCCCTCAACCCGCGTTCCGCAGACGTAGCTCCATTTCACGGTCGAGATAGCCTGACCGGGCCTGGGAAACATGTAATCGACCCAGCCAGACCCAAATTTGCTAACGACCTCCACGAGGTCCACGTGGAATTGCTTCCCGTCAGCATCGCGCTCGTTTAGCATATCCCAACCCTCGCGGTTCGGGTGTCCGGCATTGAGCAGCACGACGCCCTGCATATCCATGGCGAATAGATAAACATCCGCGTAACGCCAAGGCCCACCCTTCTTCCTGAACTCTCCGAACGCTTTGCTGCCCTGTTCCTTCAGAACGGCAGCGGCCTTGTTAACGAGAGCCTCGATCTCCGACGCTTGGTGTGGGACTGGGGATTGCCTCTGCCCGAAAGCAGGAGACGTTGCGGTTAGGACCAGCAACACCGGCCATGTCAGCAGCTTCTTGAACATGCCTCCGCCTGTCTTCGCGTCACATCGATGTGACGACGATGTGAGTTCAGTCCCCGTGTGGTGCTGGTGGGGCGCGACTCGGTTCGGGCTCGTTTGAGCAAGTTCAAGCGACCCGGTGCGCCTCTATGTGACTCTGGTCGGTCCCGCGTCAGGTGGCGGAGCCATTGGAGTGCGTCTCCGGCGAGAGCGTGGGTGCCGCCGGCGGGCGCGATCTCGGCCCCTTGGTCACCCGCTCCAGGAACGGCACCTCCATCAGGAGCTGATCGGCCTCATCCCGGATCTCGAAGGCGCAGGCAACCGGGTTATGCCGATCTCATCCCGCTCCAGACCGTCTGCCGTCCGAAGGTGGAAATAGTAGAGCGTCATCGGACCTCCTTGCCCTACGCTCCCGCAGATCCAGCCGGCTTCGGGGCTGCCGCGTTACGGGTCAACGTTGCAGGCGCTGCCACAGCGCGCTCACCGGGATCGGGCCAATCAGGCCCATTGGCGTCGAGGTGCTGGCCCTCGCGGTCGAGGAGGTGCAGGTAGTTCACGTTGAACAGCGACACGGCCGGCTGGTAAGCCGCTACAAGATCTTCGGCTGGAATGCCCGACGGGGGCCCCGGAGCGGCCACCAGCGGCCGGCCATTGGAACCGAAGAAGTCAGGGGGGTGGCAGCGACCGTGTTGGCCAAGCCGGCGCGCTGCTCCTGGAGCAGGAGAAGGATGCACCTCATCACCTTCAGGATCTGCGCTGACCTCAGTCGCTGCCCCTGACAGGCACCGGCTTCGTCGAGCTGCTTCAGACACTCCTCTGCCGTGTGGATGAGCCACGCGCCCTCTTTGAGATAGAGGTCCATCTCGGCGAGTTCGTGCAAATGACCCTGCGGCGTGTTCATCGCGCTCCCTTTCCGGAGGGGCATACGCGCTTCGAGGGATCAGATCGTGCTCATCGAGCAGCGCCTCAGCTCAGGTGGCGTACGAACCCGAGTCCAGGCCACGTTGCTAGCGGCGAAGGACAGCGAATGGGCCTCAGCGCCTGAAGCCATTCGCCGGACCGCCAGAGTAGCTTCCCGGGTATTGGTATGCCGGATCGACGCTTAGCCTCCGCGCGACCGGGAGCGGTTTAAGGTTCCCTCTGGGAAGGCCGTTGTTCGGCCCGCCGGCGTGGCTTCCAGAGTAGCGCTGCTCAGCCTTGATAGGGCGGCTACTCGCCGAGCCATCAGGAGGGGCCGTTCCCCGAGGAAGAGCATTCGCTGGTCCACCCGCGTGACTGCCAGAGAAGCGATAGGCAGAAGCCTTCTCTGCGGCAGCGCTTCCCGAAACCGCGATCCCAGCGACAAATAGGCAAATAAATGACATGCATGAGCTGCCAAGCACCTTCGCCTCCTAACTTGTGTCTAAATAATCATGCCTCTCTTAAGTAGCTCTACGAGGTTTTTCATGGGAATCATACAGTTTTATTTTATTTTAGCGCGGCCTGAGATGTTGCCGGCAGATCGGGCGCGCTGAAACACGTCAGATGGCGTTCAACCGGCCGCCAGTCGTGTAAGCCGGGAGAGCCGACGGGATGGCCGAGCCAGTCCTCAGGAGAGCCACACAGAGCGCAGCGTTCCAATGGGGCTTGGCCCATTGGACCGTTCCAGAGCCGTTCCGCAGAGGTCGTCCCCGGCGTTTTGGAACGGGCCTTCTCTGGAGTCTCCGAACCTATTGGAACGCTCGCGCGCTCCGGCCGAGCTACGCGCTGTCGTCGGTACGATGTGGGTATGCGCCTGGTGGACCGGGAGGCGAACCGCCGCACGGGCCACGGGAGACCGCCTCCGTCCCGATGCGTTGGCCTCACTCCAGAACCGGACAGGAGCCAGCATGTCAGGCAAGCACCTGAAGACCGACACGCCGACGGACGCCGACCTTAAGGGCAATCCCGGCATCGGCACCTCGAAGGGCATGAGCCGCGGCGTCGACCCCGCGGATCTGCAGGGGGATTCGACCTTTGAGGGCGACGTCGACAACGATACGAAGGCGGACGGCAGCATCGATCCGGATCAACGCCCGCGCAAGAACCCGTGACGCGCAGAGGGCCCGGGCCGGGTCCCGTCACCGCGCGGGTCGGTTCCTTCGGCCCCTGCCGGGCGGGGATCGAGCCGCGCCGCGCTACGGATCCGCCGTGACGATCAGAGCGCCAGCTCGGGCTGGCGCGGACCGTCCGGCTCGTCCTGCGCGAAGCCCGACAGCGACACCCCGATGAGCCGAGCGCTGCGCCGCAGGGGAAACAGGCCAGCGAGCAGGTCGAGGCCGATCCGCCACAAACAGCGCTGAGCGAAGTAGGGGCCCTGCTCCACCTGTCTTCCGAGTAACGCCGCCCGGTTCAGTTTGGGTATGCCCTCAAGCAGACTTGGACCGACCGCCGGCTTCTGCGCCGATTGGGTGTTATGGAGCCGGGCAGCCCGCAGCGTGGCCACCTAATCGAGCCACGTAGCCGATCAAAATGATTGTCCCGGCGCGAGCGGCTACCCATCTCGGCGGCCATCATGACCGCTGACGAATATCGCGCTGTCCTCAAGCAGTTGGACCTCACGCAGGTTGCTGCTGCGACCTTTCTCGGGATCGAGGAAGTTACGTCACGGCGCTGGGCGACGGGCAAGTCACGCGTTCACGGCGCGGCCGAGAAGCTGTTGCGCCTGATGATCGCGATGAAGCTCACACCCGAGCAGGTATCCAAGTGCCTGGACGATCAGCCCGCTGGCCGCGTCAAAGCCTCGGGCGCGGCTTCGGCGTCGGCACCTCGACAAGCTGGCCCGTGAGCGGATTGAGGATGACCATGACGCCCTCCTGAACTCGTGCGAGTGACGAGTTCGCGGACCTAAACGGGCGAAATCGCGACGGTTTCCCGAGTGTAATCCGACGTGGTTAGGGCCCTCTTAACCCTCGGCGGTGACCTTCCCGCTGCCTGTCGCGAACTGTCCTGTCGGCAGCAGGTGCCCCGCCAGCCTTCGGAGCGGTCGGCGGGGGCTCTCATCCATGTGCAGGCTCGCAACTGAAGTCCGGCTTACGACGTTAGGCGCCGTGATTACTGGGGCTCTCGATGAACGACCACGTTGCGGAAGACGGAAAGTGGGCGCAGATCCAACGTGTTGCCCTGGCGCTCCTGTTGTCGAGCCCCATGGTCGTGGGGTTCGGCTGGACCCTGCGGCTCTGGTAGCCACCCGCGGCCGGCGGGATCACGCCTGCAGGTCGTGGAACAGGTAGTAGCCGGTCAGCCGCATGGCCTCGCTCGCCGCATTAGGCCGGAAGCCGGGCGGCAGCTCCGTCGTCGTTGCGACCCCGCCAAAGTCCCAGCTTGGATGTTATGGAGCCGCCCAGTTCCCCTGAGGCTGTCCCATCGGGTGGCCTTGCTCACCGATTAGACGTTATGGTACCAAAAATAAGGAATGCTGGAACATCTGACCACGCCAAGCGCGTCGCCGAGCTGCACACTGAATAGCCAGGACCCTATTCTGGCGCTCTGATCGATGAGCGGACGATGCTTTCTAAGATTGATGATTATGTAGTTCAAGTTGCAGCCACTATAGCTGGTCGTCAGGAATTCTTTGACAAGTTTGCTTCAAGATTTCTCGACCTGAACAGCGTCAAGCTCCTGCCACTAATGGCAATTCTGGTCTATCTTTGGTTTCAAGAAGACGAGAGGAGGCTCGCGCGGGACACAGTAGTCGAAGCCATTGCTGGGATGCTCGCCGCCGTTGCAGTTTCGCGTTTGGCCCAAAACCTCTCACCACTGCGGCTGCGTCCTCTGCACTCGGGCAACCCTGCCTTCGTGGCCCCGATTGGAGCGAAAGCAGATATACCCGAGCACTGGAGTTCCTTCCCAAGCGACCACGCCGCGCTCAGCTTCGCAGCCTCGACAGCGATCTGGCATTTCTCCCGGCCGCTCGGGGCGCTCTCCTACGCGTGGTCCGTGCTGATCGTCTGCTTGCCGCGCATCTACGTGGGCTATCACTACGCAAGCGATGTCTTGGGCGGAGCTGCCATTGGCGTCGTTGTGGTCTTGTGCGTGCGGCTGCTTTTGCCGACCAGAGCCGTCGCGGACCACGCGAGCAGCGTGGCCGCCCGCTATCCTGGTCCGTTCAGTGCAGCGCTGTTCATCCTGATGTTCTTTTTCGCGACCATGTTCGACGACATCAGGCAGGCGTTTTATGGGCTGTTCAAACAGGTCTGAGCCCCACTCACAGAAAGGCCTCTCGTGTAGCTGCGCCGGCTATCAGCGTCACGCGTTCCAATAGGGCTTGTCCCAGTGGAACGTTCCAAGCCGCGCCGAACGCTGTGCCAGGAAAACGACGGTTTTCCAGAGGCTTAAACCTGTTAGGTGTGCATGCTTGGAAATCAAAATGCCGCGCAATCCCGGCCCTTTCGCACGGATTGGGCGTTATGCCCGCGATCCGCGCGGATCGTGGGCATAACTCAAGGATCGTCAGCGATCCGGTGAACTGGCTTCTGCGCGCTGGATAACCACAACCTTGCCTGCCTTGTCGCGCCGTGACGTTGCAGCCAGAGCCTCATGTGCCTGCGCCAGCGAAAATCGAGCGGTCTGCGGCTTCGCCAATGCGCCGGACGCGACCTGCTCAAACAGCGCCGTCCGGGCCGCACGGGCATCCTGCGGCCGGGCAGCAAGGAAATGGCGGATCTCCACGCCCACAAGCGCCGCGCTCTTCAGCAGCGCCAGGTTCGCCGGAAGCGCCGGAATACTCCCGCCCGCAAAGCCGATCACGAGATGGCGGCCCTCCTTGGCAAGCGACCGGAACAGAGCCTCGAAGGTCGTGCCCCCGACCGGATCGACCACCACGTCAACGACGCCTCGCGGCACGGCTGCCCTGATCTCGGCCCGGATGTCCTCGCTTGCGGAGTTGATCGTCGCTTGTGCGCCCAGCGCGCGGGCGCGGTCGCGTTTCTCTGCCGTTGAGGCAGCTGCAACGACGTGTGCGCCGGCCCTGGCAGCAAGCTGCACCGCCGCCGAGCCAACACCGCCTGCAGCGCCCATAACCAGCACCGTCTCACCAGCCAGAACTCGGCCCCGCTCGAGCAGCGCGTAGCGGGCGGTCTGGTAGTCCACCAGCATCGCGGCGGCGCTCGCAAAGTCGAGTTCCGCTGGGATTGGCTCAACCTCGTCGGCCGCCACAATGGCGTATTCCGACAGGCCGCCGCCGAGCTGCCATGTGGCGACGCGGTCGCCTGCAGAGAGGTGGCGAACCCCTTCGCCGGTGGCGTCCACTGTCCCGGCGATCTCCCCGCCCGGCACGTAGGGCAGTGGCGGCTTGATCTGGTAGCGGCCCTGCACGATCAGGCCATCCACGAAGCCGAGCGCCGTCGCCTCGACGCGGATGCGCACCTGACCGGCGGAAGGTGCCGGCACAGCGCGCTCGGTCAGCCTGAAGGCTTCGAGCGAGCCGTAGGCCGTGCCCTCGAAACTCCGCATGTCGCTCTCCGGGCTTCCCACTGACCTGAGCTAGGCGTTCCAATGGGGCTTGCCCATGTGGAACGTTCCGGGCCCGTCCGGCGCCCGTCCCAAGTGGATGCTCCTGCGATTTGGAACGCGCATTCGCGGCGCGTCCAAGAGCCTATTGGCACGGCCACGCATTCAGCGCAGGGCTTCTGCTGTCACGGCGGGGTATACCGATCTGAGACACGCGCCGTGACACACCCTGTTCCTGTTAGAAGGTCCGGTTTCGGGCTTCTGAGACACCTCGCGAGGCAGCCCTAGATCCCTCTGAAACGAACGAGAGGACTGGCGACCTGTCCGCGGGGAGAAATCTTGTCCGTTGGGGTATGCCCTAGCGGAAACGAAGGTCCGTTGGCGCATCCAGATTTCCACTAAGGATGCAGTAGCTCGCACCGCCTGACAGTCGAGCCGAGTCAGACATCGGGTACTGACAGCTTTCCGTCGCTTGCCAAAAACCTTGTGACCGCTTGTGTCAAATATACTTAAGGAATACCTCGGAAGAGGGGGAGGGACACGAGTGTAGATGGTGCCATATCGTGCGCCGGCCCGGTGGATGGGGGCTTCATGCCTCCCAACGCATCCGATGCGGCATTGCTGAAAGGCTTCCTCGTCTCTCATCGGAGGAAGCTCTCCTGAAGAAGACCTGGGACCTTTGTTCTCGTTGAACCGTCCCGTGATCATCCCTACCCGCGAGGTCTGAACCGTGCAGCACCAAGCCAGGAAAGCGCATTTCTGGATGCTTCTCGACGTGCTTGGCGATCAGGGGATCCCCTTCGCGATCTTTCTTGTGATCGCCCGGATGATCGGACCGCACGCCTACGGGACCTTCGCGCTGGCCATGGCCTTCGTCGGCCTGATGAGCGTGGTCATCTACCAGGGCATCGCGGACGCGCTGATCCAAGTGCCAGAACTCGACGAGCGGCACGTCTCGACGGCCTTCTGGATGAACCTCGCGCTCGCCAGCCTCATCTTCCTGCTTGTCCAGGTGCTCGCTGGGCCCGTGGCCAGCCTCTATGGCGCACCCGAGATGGAACCCGTCCTGCGCTGCGTCGCCCTGCTGGCGCCGCTCCAGGCCCTGATCAGCGTCCAAATTGTCCTGTTCCGGCGCAACCTCGATACCTCGGCGCTGGCGCGGCGAACCTTCCTGGGCCGCAGCGTCGGCGGCGTGGTCGGCATCGCGCTCGCCGTTGGCGGCGCTGGGATCTGGTCGCTCGTCGCACTGCAGCTCGTGCAGGCGACGGTGTCAGTCTGGGTGCTCTGGCGCGCGGACCGCTGGCGCCCCCGCCTGATCTTCGACGTCGGGCAGGCCCGAGCCTTCGCGCGGTTTGGCAGCCACTTCATGGGCGCCACCGTGGCCACCGAGCTCGGCACCACGGCCGACAGCCTGCTGGTCGGACTGTTCCTCGACCCCGTGACGGTCGGCTACTATGCGCTCGCGGCCCGGCTGATCGAGATGGCGCGCGTGGTGGTCCTGCTGCCGATGCGCAAGCTGATCATGCCGGTGCTGAGCCGGCTCTCCGACCCGAAGCGCTTCGCCGCCGACTACAATGAGATGGCTTGCTCGGTTCTGGCCGTCTGGATGCCGCTGCTGCTCGCGCTGGGAACGAGCGCCCACATCCTCCCGGTGCTTTTCGGGGCGAAGTGGGAGGGATCCGTCGTCGTGCTGGAGGCGATGAGCTTGGCGGCCTTCACGCTGCCGCTCTGGGCGCTGGTGGGCGACGCGCTCTCGGCTGCACAACGACCGGACCTGTATCTGCGGCTTGCAGCGATCCAGGTCGCTATCCTGGCCGTCGCCATCACAGTCGGGGCGCAGTTCGGGCTGGCAGGCGTCGGCCTCGGCTGGTCGGCAGCATCGGCCTGCATGGTGCCTATAGCCTTTCTCGCGCTGAGGAAGGTTTGTCCCATGCCTTGGGGGCCGCAGCTCGCCTCTGCGCTGCGCGTCGCTTTAGCCGGGCTCGGCTTCCTGGCGGGCTTCCTCGCGGCGTTCCATCTCCTCGCTGCCCTCGGCTGGCCGAGCTGGACGCGCTCGCTTATCGCCACCGGCCTCGGACTGGTCCTCTACACGGGCCTGATCGAGTTCCTCTTCCTGCCGGGCCACGTCACCAGGGGCCTGCGCAGCCTGCGAGCCGTGCTCGTCTCGCGAGCCACTCCTTCAAGCGCTGACCTATCCAGGCCGGCTGTCTGAAGTGGCGCCGTGCAGCTGCATGCGCCTCGCGCATGGCTCAGCTTGTCCATTAGGGTTATACCCCAGCGGACAGGAACAAATTCCAGAACTAGGATCATGCACACTTCCAGACAGTTCGGCCCCTGGCGCCCCGGCCTCGATGCTGCGGAGCTGCGGGCCCGCCTCCG
>NZ_JBAWTG010000158.1:0-9687 GCF_037106235.1 Methylobacterium nigriterrae
ACATCTCGCCGTTGGACGAGAAGCGGCATCGGGTGAGGCTGCCGAGATCCAGCAGAAAAAGGGCCGGATCACCTGGCCCTCTTCGCTGGCTTGGATGGGGCGAGGGCTCAGCGAGCGCCGGCTCCTGAACCGCCGCTCGTGCCGCCGGTGCTCATGTTGCCGCCGCCGCTGTGACCGCTGGTCGAGCCGGTGGTGCCCGTCGTAGCGCCGGACGTATCCATAGAGCCCCCTGTGGCCGAGCCGGTAGAGCGCTCCATGCCCTTCTCGGTATTGCTCTTCACGCTGCCGGGGTTGTTCATGTTGCCCTCAGTGCGTCCGCCGCCGGCAGGCGTCTGCGCCCAGACAGCGCCCGTCAGCGAAAGAGCCATGGCAGCGGCAAGGGCGAGTGTCTTCGTGCTCATCGTGCGTTTCTCCCACTGGTTCATGTGAGGGGCCAAACGCTGCCATGAGCGAATACGTTCAATGTTCGCCGGGAGGCTCAGGAAGTGGCATCCAGTGCGTCGGCGTCTGGCCGTCCCAGGGAACAGGCTTCGCTCCGGCCCACAGGCGCCACTGCCCATGCCGACTGTAGTGGGTCAGAACGCCGACGAACTGATCCTTGCCGTCAAACAGCAGAACCTTGCTGCCTTCCTGCTCTGGGGCTGTGTCGATTGGCTGCCAAGTGTTCGTCATCGGCGTCTCAGGCTCCTCGGACTGAGACAAGGATGCCGAAGACCGATTGGTTCAGAAGGGGTGGAGCGCCAACAACACGGACGCGAACCTCGCGGCCAGCTGCCAGCGCTGCTACATGCTGCACGACCGGCCGGAGCATCAGCGTCGGCGGCGGGCCACGCTGTTCCGGAGGAGGGCACTGGGAGATCTCTTCCGAGGACCGTACGCCTGATGTCCAGCCTTCGCCGGAGAGGCCGTTAACCCACCTCCTGTAAGTGCGGGCTCAGCTCTGTCCTGCAGCAAGCCATTCTCGTGATCGGCGCTCCCAAGCTACCGGATCTCGCCACCCTCGTGGTGGACGATAGCCTCTACATCCGCCGCATCCTGCGCGACATGCTCCTGCGAGTCGGCATCCGGCGCGTCTTGGAGGCGCCGGACGGGGCAGAGGCGCTCGGTGTGCTGGCTGAGAGCAAGCCGGACCTCGTCATCCTGGACTGGGACCTAGCCATCCTGTCGGGCGAGGAGTTCATCCGCCTGACGCGTGACTTCTCCACCTCGCCCTGTCCGACCGTGCCGCTCATCCTGATGTTGGCCCAGCCGCGCAAGGACCGGGTCGAGCGCGCCGTCCGGCTGGGCGTCAACGAGGTCATCGCAAAGCCGTTCTCGCCCAAGACCCTATGGTCGCGCCTGGATGAGGTGATCAACCGCCCGCGGCCCTACACGCGGGTCAAGAGCCTGCTCATCCCGCAGGCCCGCAAGCCCAGCAATGCTCTTGCCGCGTAAGGGATCTCAGTTGGGAGCCAGCCGCTCAAAGATCGCATTGGCCGCCAGAAAAATCAGGGCCGCGAGCACTCCGAAAATCAGCGCGACGAGAATGGGTTGGCGCAGCATGCCAGGCCACCTTGGCCAGGGCGACCGACCAGGCCCCTAACAAATGGTGAAGGGCACCGCCCGATGGCCGTGGCAGGATCGGTTTTCCAAAGCGATTTGCAGGGGGCTGCGATGCTGACGGAGTTGCTGAAAAGCGGCTGGCTGCAGGGCCTGCCGTATCGCCTAGGTCTGCTCGCCACGGCAGAGAATGCCGCGGAGCCGTCGCAAGACGCCGATCCGATCCGCCGAGCGGCTGCCGACGGCAAGCAGCACCCAACGACCCGTGATTTCATCCTGATGGCTCAGGCAGCACGGCGCGCCGCTTCGTATCGTTAGCCCTTGTCCGGAGCGTGGGCGGCCGAGGTCGCAGGATAGGGCAAACCACTGCGTTCCGGAGGGGAAATCTGCGCCCCCGTTAGTCCCACGGACTCCTAGGGCGCCATCGCGGCTCTGAATGCTCAGGTGCTCGACCTTCAAGCCGAACGCGATGCGTGGCAGGCGCAGGCTACCTGCCTATCAGCTCGTGTCCGGCTGGCCGGGTGAGGCGGGCAGGAGTCACCGACCGCACCACGTTTGAGACGAGGAGGTCAGACGTGTGCGGCCGGTGCCTGCACCCTGCGCGGACAAGGCGCACGACGATGCTGCGCCACGGGGCAGGGACCGGCAAGCGTTCGGAGCGGACTGAGGGAGCCGCTGGGCCTGTCGCCGGAGAGGGCGCATTCTGAGCGGGCGCAGCCGAACGCGATGTGAGGAGCGGAGCGATGGAAAGTATCAGGGGCCACCACGTCGGCCGCCAGGTGCTCGCCGGCGACGTTGCCTTCCACGGCCTCCTCGACGGCGACCTGGTCGTGCCCGAGGGCATCCATCTCATCCTTCGCGGGACGGTGAACGGGAACGTCATCGTCGAAGAGGGCGGATCCGCGGATATTCGCGGCATGGTCAACGGTGCCGTCGTCAACAACGGCGGCGACGTTTCGATCTACGGCGCGGTGGAGTCTGTGACCGGCACCCATGCGTCGCACCTCGACCCCCACGCCGTCGTTCAGCACTGAACCGCGCCTTCGCTTAGGCAGCTATCCGGACCAGCCTCGAGGCCGCGTGGCCTGACGGGAGCGCGGCGCCTGATCGCGGTCAGCATCGCGGCCATACCCGAGCTGCGGGACCAAGAAGCGGTTCTGAGGCGGGCAGGGGCCACCGACCACATACCGCGTGGGGGGGGTGAGACGGTGCGGCCGGTGCCTGCCACCCTGCGCATCATTAGACAGGGCGCACAGCGATGCTGCGCCTGCGGATAGGGGGCGGCAATCGTTCGGAGCGAACAGAAAAAGGCGCGACAGCTCGCTATGGCGCCATCAGCAACTCGAGCCTCACGTCATTGAGGTAGCGGGTCAGGCGCCTTCTCGCAGCGGGATCGGAACAGTCAATTGCGCAGCCGACCGGCATGGCGTCGCCGTACTGCCGCAGGATCGACTCCGCGGCGAGAGCAAGCTCTCGTTCACAGCTGGCACTGACCTCTCGCATGCGCCCGTGAGCGTGGATCGTAACCCGATAGAAGGACATGTACGGGAACGTGCGAACCTGACAGACAGTTCGTGGGCGCCTCGGCCGGCTTGCGGCCGATGGCGGCGGTCCTCATCACGGAGACGTTGCCGTAGCGGTCCTGATAGGTCCGGGGCTCCGGCTCACTCAAAACGTTTTGGGTGACAGAGCGCCGGATCGACGAGACGAACGGCTGTGACACGCTGCACTGGCGCGCGATCTCGCCATCTGTCCAACCGGACCATTCCTCGTCCTCCAGAAGCAGAAGGACGGCCCGGCGCTTGTCGGCGTTGGAGCGGCGCAGGCTGTGGGTCGCGTTCGAGCCGGCTGAGTGCAGGATCGCGTCGCGGAGGGAGCCGGGGGGATGTGGTGGGCCCGGCAGGACTCGAACCTGCAACCAGACCGTTATGAGCGGTCGGCTCTAACCATTGAGCTACAAGCCCGTACTCAAGAAATCGAACGCGTCCTAGCGGCTCCGTCATTCTGAGGCCAGTTCCGACGCTTTGCCCAGCGCTTGACACCCAGAGATGTGTCCACCTGAACGCAGCGCTGGCAATTCAAGCACTTATGCAACGCAGGATTGCGCCAGAAGCTTGACCGTTGGGAGAATTATCCGAGAGACCTGTTCCACAGCGCCGGCCTGGGCGCTCTCGGGGGAATTATGAAGCCGCTACTGATGGTTGCTGCGTTGGCAGCTATGACTCTTGGCGTAGTCTGCACGCCTGCTGCGGCAGGGAGCTGCCAGCAAATTGGGACATTCACATACTGTAATGATGGTTCATCCAGCCAACAGATCGGCGGAACTATGTACCTTAGCAATGGAACCACCAGCCAGCAGATCGGCGACACGACCTACCATAGCAATGGCATCACCGATCAGAGGATTGGGGGATCTACTTACGGGAGCGATGGGTTAAATTCGCAACGGATTGGCAATTCCACTTATTTCAACAATGGCGTGACGTGCCAGCGGATTGGTAATCAAACATACTGCAACTGAAGCCCTGCTCCAGAGGCTCCGTTGAGTTAAGGCCCGTGGTGCGCCCGATCTGTGAGAACCCACCAGGGATAGCTCCTGTGAGGATAATTGTTGCCGTCCTGGTCGCTCTCGCCGCAACCCCGGCTAACGCCATCGAGGGTTTCTACCACGGTGATGGCAAAGATAGAGGTGGTACTGGCCTGAAGTGGCAGCTCTACGCAAAGGTAGAGCCCACATCTCGCGGTCGATACAAGGTTCGCCTTGTGACGACCGCGGAGAATTGTACTGGCGTTGAAGAGGGCATCGGCGCGCTCCAGGGCAAGAAGCTTGTTATTGGACACAAAGCCCTAAACACGTCGTGGAACGCCAGCCCTTGCCGTCTTACCCTTTCCTTCAATGGCCGTTCACTGCTGGTCAAAGAGCAGGGATACCTCACGTGCGAGCATGGCGCACAATGCACGTTCGATGGCGTCCTCATTAGGGCCAAGTAGTCCTGGCCCGAAGTCGAGCTCCTCAAGCCGCCCGCTCCAACACGCGCTTCACCTGCACGGCCGACCACGTGCCGCCGCGCGCCGTCGGGATACCTCGCTCGTTCAGCTCAGCAGCGAGGGCACGCAACGTGGTGAGGCCCTGCGCCTGGAGCTTCTGCACCAGCGGCAGCGTGTTGGCCGCGAAGGCATCCGCCTCACGCACCTTCACCGCTGCACCGGCCCTGCTCGCCTCGCCTAAGTTCGTCCGGTTGCCGAGAATGCCCTTGCCCACCTTGCTGGCGAGCGCCGCTTTGGTCCGGGCCGAGATCAACGCGCGCTCCTTCTCGGCCAGCGCCGCATAGATGTGCAGCATGAAGGGATCGGCGTCCAAGCCGAGTTCCGTGACGATGAAGGGCACGCGCTGCGCCATCAGGCCGGCGACGAACGCCACGTCGCGCGAGAGCCGATCGAGCTTGGCCACCACAACCGGGCAGCGCTGTTTGCGGGCTGAGGCGAGTGCTGCGGCCAGCTGAGGCCGGCGCTCCAGTGCGTCGGAGCCCTTGCCGGTCTCGACCTCCTCGAACTCGGCCACGACCTCGAACCCGTGCGTGGCCGCGAAGATCTTGATCGCGGCCCGCTGCGCCTCGAGCCCGAGCCCACTCTTGCCCTGCCGATCGGTCGAGACGCGAAGGTAAGCGACGAGGGCGCGAGCGGTCATTGGCGGGCTCCGGATCGCGCTTGTTACGATCCCATACGGGTCGTATGGATTGGTAACAGGGCCGGAGTCCGCGTCAAGTCGTGGGTGTCTGTAAACATGCAGGCATGCGCAGCGCATGAATAGCGGAGAAAACCTTCTTACGGGTGTCGCGCATTCTGCCAATGCGCGACACCGCCGGCGATCAAGTGCTTGTCCTGCCTGAGGATCACCAACAACCCCCTTGACGTGACATATCAAGCGTGGCATTTACCTATGGTGCAGAAGTTGCGCCCGCAGGATTAGCCCTGACGGGCGCTTTGTGTTTCTGGCACTCGGGATCGGCTCGCCTCACGCTGGCTGCTCCCGAACCGCAGCAAACCCAAAAACCTAATTGTCATGCCGTTCGGCGCCAGCAGGCATCGAGCGCGTCGCCGCTTGCGCTCAATTCTGAGCAGCGAGACGCACCGGCATGTCCGTTGTCATGCCCGCAAGTGCGCGGGAGCAGAATAGGACCTCACGCACATGACACAGCCCCATTTTCCTGAACCAAGCGACCTACTCCACGGCGCCGGTGCGATCCGGCAATTTCTAGGCCTCAGGAGCAACCGCCAGATTTTCTATCTGGCGGAGCAGGGCCACCTTCCGCACTTCCGCCTAGGCCGCATTCTTTGTGCGAGTAGAACTGCCCTCGTCGATTGGATAAAAATCCAGACTGAATGTGGTTCTCCCAATAAATGATGATGCCAGCCAAAGCGCGTGCAATAGCCGCGCGGGCTAGATGACAACGAACACCCAAAAAGACTGAAGACGCGATAGACGCGGCGTCACCGTGAACGCCGCCGCTTGCCTGCGTCCATCCTCCAAACGCTTCGTAGCAAAGAAAAAACGGCCCCGAACACGGGGCTACCGCGCGAGGCCGTATTAAGGAATTTTCTCGTGATTTACTTTACACAACCTGTGCGCCAGCCGCAACAATCATCTGCTCCAATCAGTGAAGTTCACGCTGCTGATACAGCGCAGTCGCTTCAAGTCCATCAGATCGCACGTCGCCTCGGCGTTAGCATGGAGGTTGCCGCCGTCATCGTGACCCTCGCCGGCATCGGGCCGCAGGAGGGCGCACGATGAGCGACATGTTTCAGCCCGCCCTCGATTGGGCCGAGCGCGGCTTTGCCGTGTTCCCCTGCAGCCCCTCCGCACGAGAGGGCGTCGGCAAGGCGCCGCTCGTCGAGTGCGACAAGGACGCGAACGGCGAGAAGGTCCCAGGCACTGGCGGCCTCTACAAAGCCACCCGCGATAGAGAGCAGATCATCTCCTGGTGGACGCGCTGGCCGAACGCTGCGATCGGCATCCGCACGGGGCGGGAGGCAGGCGTCTGGGCGATCGACCCGGACGTGCCGAAGAAATCAGGCGACCCGGACGGGCTTGCCGCCTTGGCCGAGCTGGAGCGGCAGTACGGCCCTCTTCCGGCCACTCACACGCACTTGACGCCGAGCGGCGGGCGTCACCTCCTGTTCCGCTGGCGTGAGGACCGCCCCGTGACAAACCGGGAGGGCCGGCTTCCGGCTAACATCAACGTGCGGGGCAATGGCGGCTACCTCATCGCTCCGCCCTCCCGGCGCTCCGACGGGCGCAGGTACGAGATCGCCGAGCCGCTCGACTTCTGCCGCTTCGCAGAAGCCCCTGAGTGGCTCTACGACCTGATCTGCGAGCCGAAGCAGGAGAAGCCGGCCAACGTCGTGCCGCTGGAGCGCTCCAGCGCGCCGGCGCACCTCGACCGTTATGCTGCTCGCGCGTTCGAGGAGGAGTGCCGGGCGGTGGCCTCCTCGGGCCAAGGCCGGCGCAACAATCAGCTTAACGCCTCGGCCTTCAGCCTCGGGACGCTCGCCGCAGCTGGCGTTCTGCAGCCGGACCTGGTGCGCGAAGAGTTGCTGCGCGCGGCCACCGCCTCAGGGCTGCCGCGGACTGAGGCGGTACGAACGATCGCCAGCGGGCTCGGCAGCGGCCTCCTGAAGCCGCGCGAATTGCCCGCCAACCAGAACGGCGAGGCGGGTCAGTGGGTCAGTGCAGGGCTCCAGCCAGCGCTCCACCCTGCTCCGGTCCTGATCAAGGCCTCGCCCTTCGTCTGGATCAACCCGCTGCTGATCCCGCGGCGGCGCTGGATCTACGGCCACCACTACATCCGCCAGTTCGTCGGCGTGACGGTCGCGCCCGGCGGCGTCGGCAAGTCGTCGCTCGGCATCGTCGAGGCGCTCGCCATGGCCACCGGCAAGCCGCTCCTCGATGTGACACCGACCGAGAGGGCGCGGGTCTGGCTCTGGAACGGTGAGGATCCGCTCGAGGAGCTGCAGCGGCGCGTGCTGGCGGCCATGCAGCACTACGACCTCATGCCCGAGGAGGTGAACGGCTGGCTGTTCCTGGACTCCGGCCGCACGACCGAGATCGTGGTCGCGGAGCAGACCAGGAGCGGCATCACGGTCAACGCGCCCGTGCGGGAGGCGCTGATCCGGACCATCCAGGAGAATGCCATTGACGTGGTGATGATCGACCCGTTCGTGTCCTCTCACCGGGTCACGGAGAACGACAACAACGGCATCGACCGGGTGGCCAAACTCTGGAGCGGGATCGCGGACGAGACCAACTGCGCGATCGACCTGGTGCATCACGCCCGCAAGACCGGCGGCGCCGAAGTCACCATGGAGGATGGTCGCGGCGCCGTCGCGCTCCTGTCCGCGGCCCGCTCGGGTCGGGTCCTCAACTCGATGACCGAGCAGGAGGCTGCGGGTGCGGGGGTGGAAAGCCCGCGTTCCTTCTTCCGGGTCGACAATGGCAAGGCCAACCTCGCCCCGCCGCCCAACAAGGCGACGTGGCACCAGCTCGTATCAGTCGATCTGGTCAACGGCGACCGCGTGGCCGTTGTGGCCTCATGGAAGCGCAAGGACCCGCTCGAAGGCGTGACGGTGTCCGATCTGAGGGCTGCTCAGAGCGAGGTGAACACCGGCCGCTGGCGCGAGCACCCGTCGGCTCATCGATGGGTTGGGCAACCCATTGCCAGGGCTCTGAAGCTCAATCTGGAGAAGGCCCCCGATCTGGCGAAGGTGAAGGGCCTGCTGCGGATCTGGATCGAGACCGGCATGTTCCGGGTCGTCAGCGAGAAGGACGACAAGGGCAAGGACAAGAAGTTCGTCGAGGTCGGTGAATGGGCTAACGACTGAGCTTCCGCACCACCTCTGCAGGTGGGGGGCGGAAGGTGGAGAAAAAACACCCCAATCCACCCCCGCCCCCCCACCCTACAGGGGTGTGGGGGGTGGTGCGGTGGAGAGGCGAAGCCCGAACTGGGGTGGAGAAAATGGGGTGCCCTGGCGCGACCTGGGCAGCCTTTCCTCTGGGCTTTGAAGGCTGCATCTGCCGGGGATTCGAAGGAAGGTGCAGCAAGCCGCACGACCGCGCCTAGGACTTGAAGAGGTGCCTCTCAATCCGCGGCGAGCGCCACGATGGAAAAGCTGGCGGCGACCACGAAGTTGCCGGCGGCGAGCAGTGCGAGCAGGGTCATGACAGCACCAGCGCGTTGCGTGGCGGCGCTGCCCGCCTGCGTGCTCACCCGCCGGCTTGCTCGTCATCCTCGACCAACTTGGTGAACTGGCGAGCCGGAGCCTCGACCTGATGAGCCGTAGCGATCAGCCGCAGCACGCGAGCGTCGTCGGCTTCGATCGTGAGTTCATAGCCACCGGGCACTTCGGCGGTCAGCACGCGCACCAGCTTGCTTCGGTTCTGACATGGGCAGCCGTCATCCAGGCAGGCGGTGAGAGCAGGGTGCCTGCGCACCCGGCCGCCCACAATCCTTGTGCTGCTCATGGCTTGTCAGCCCACGCGGTCCTTGCAGCACCGTTGCAGGCCCAAATTCCTAGGCCCTCACAGCACCCGCACTCTGCTCTCTCGCCCGCCCGGCTCGGATCGGCGATGATCCTGCGCAAGGCCGCGGGCAGCGGCGGGGGATGGGCATGCGCGCGGTCTGGGTGGGTCTGGTCGGGGCAGCTCTGAGCGCCAGTGTGGCAGAGGCGAGATTCTGCCCAACGACCTACTCCGTTGAGGACGCAGGGTCTCCTGGCAACCGTCCCGTGAACCGACCAGACTTGATTGGCCAAACGATGCGCGAGGTCCGACGGGCTGGGGCTCGGCGGTGGGCGGCCATCGAGGTTGCCTATCGAGCCGAACGGTTCACGGTTCGCTACGACGTCACGCCGAAAGCGACGCCGGCCGTGATGGGCTTTTCGTGGAAGGGCTCGACCGCCCCTGGTGTCTCATGGGCACAGCACGCCCCTTCCGATGACATAATCGGAGCTGCCATCCAGGATGGCCCGTTGTCGGGCCTCACGCTGACGTTGGACCCATGCGAGTAGCGAAGACGGGAATGCGCGCGGTTCTGATCGGGCTCCTCGGGATGGTTCTAGCGGCAAGTGCAGCGGAGGCAGAAATCGTCGTTC
>NZ_JBAWTG010000159.1:0-9659 GCF_037106235.1 Methylobacterium nigriterrae
GCCAATGGTGCATGGAGATGGGCTTCGGCCCATGCGCCACCGGCTTGGCGCCGGTCCTGCTCGACGACGCTGAGGCCGTCCGCAGATGGGTGGCCGAGCAGCTTTCAACAGAGGCTGCCGCAGCCCATCCATCGAGGCAGGCGTCAAGCTAAGGCGCGGGGCCCTCGGAATAGACCACCCATTGCCCGCTCCCGAACAGCGTGGCCGACCTCAGCGGGATCACTCTGGCCTCGGCGCAGTAATGGGGGCAACCCGCTGGTCCGAGGCATGAGAGGGCCGGCCTTCGCCTGGCCGCTACTTCGTGATCCGCTTCGGCGAGATCGGATCGCTGCCAGGGAAAGTCTCCTCGACAGCTTGGTCCAGAAGCTTGTCCTGGCGCTCGTCCAGATCCTCGCCAGGAACGTGCTGATCGGGTGCGGCGCCGGCCGCTTCATTCGCTTTCGTCTCCGGCACCCCGCGCGTATCGTCGTCGGCGCGGCCGACGGCCGAGCCCGCGCCGGTATTCTCCGCATCCAACTCCTGCTCGGCTTCCAGCCAGTGATCGTGCTCGCGCCCCGGAGGGGAGCCTTCGCGCTTCCAGATCTCGTAAGCGCGCGCCCGGATCCGATCGTCTCGGTCATCGCCCATGTCGACGCTCCCGGTTCTCGCTCGACCTACATCCCCGTCCGAACGAAGCATGCCGCGAAATCGTTTGGTCCGTAGGCTCTCCCGGTGATGTCGGTAATCACGACCTGATCCAAGCCGTCCTTCTGCAATTGAAGAGCTTTCTCGAGCGCTCCGCCGGGGGATCGTCGCTGGAAGGAAACCACGCGCCCCCCTTTCTGAGCTGTGACGATCAACTGCATGTCACTCTCCTGAAATGAGACAGCTCATCGTCAATTCAATCTTGAGCGACTTTGGCAGGTTGCCCAGCATGAGAGTTGATCCCAATCGACCCGCAGAACGAGATCGCGCAGGCGCGCGATATCGTCTCGGGTCGGCGGTTTGGATTGGCTCTTCAAGCGAGTAACGAAAGCGGCGTCGGTCTCCGTCATGAGAACACCGTTAAGCTGAGAGGCAGTCTCGTGCGGTGTTAACTTGCGACAGGGATCGTGGGTTGCCTCTGTTGCTCGGCCTCGTCGACTCTTTCGTCGTCGGTAGGCCGCGTCGCATCAGGACGGTCTCGCCCACGCGGCAGGTGGCGGCAAACAGCGAAGAGCCGGCTGCCTGCACCGAGACCATGTCCGGGTGCGAGTATCAGAGACAGCGGAGGGCGCCGAGCCAGAACGTGGCCGGTCCCATGGACGCCGCAAGTCTCACTCAGCATAGCTCTGCTCACGGCGGTATTTTTTGCGCCGGACCTTTGAAATCGTGAAGCTTGCTCTGCGGGTTGTGCGCCTCAACATGGACGCATAACGTCCATGTTGCATCGCAACATACTGCTGCCTTATTTGTGCACATTTTGCTGACCCATCAGACACAGACGGGAAGGCACGATGATCTTGAACGCTCGCCTAGCACTCTTCGCTTTGGCCGCAGCCGCATGTATCGCTGCGCACGGCGCGGAGGCTGACGAACCTTCGTTCGAGCAGGTTGGGGTGGCTTCCTGGTATGGCCCTGGCTTTCATGGCCGGCGCACCGCCAATGGAGAACGCTTCAATACCCTTGACCTGACCGCGGCTCACCGCTCGCTGCCCTTCGGGACGCGTGTGCGGGTGACCAACAAGACCAACGGACGCTCCGTCGTGGTGCGCATCAACGACCGCGGCCCCTATGCCGGCGGACGGGTCATCGACCTGTCCAACGCCTCAGCTCAGGCAATCGGTGTCTCCGGGACGGCGAAAGTCACGATCGCGCGTCTGTGAATTCACCGGCCGAGCCGCAGCGGAAAGCTGAGTTCGGTCGTGCCCGCCTCGGTTAACAGCGGTGCCGGCGGCGGGTTGAAGGGACTGGCGGCTCGGATGACGGCCCTCGCCCGTTGATTGAGGTCTGGAGAACCTGAGCTTCTCTCGATCTCGATCCGGGTCACGAAGCCATCCGCGGCGACTTGGACGCGGACCGTCACGGTGCCGGACACCCTGCCCCGCGACGAACTCGCTTGCTCGTGATCGGCCTTGGCGATCTTCGTGATGACGCCGGACAGCCAGTCGCGCACCTCTGGAGGGATGTGCTCCCGGGCCAGGGTTACGCCGGGGGCGAGGAGAGAGGCGCAAAAACCAATCCCGCAGGCGAGCGCGCGAAGCCGCATAGCGACACTTTCATGCTCCCCCTTCAACTGCAGCTTAAGGGCGATCCCTCGACGAGCCTAGCGGTGCGTCCCGCATCTCGTCCGGCGGCCTGCGCTCACGGCATGGCCGCGACCCCCTCTGCCACTCGCGACCCGCATGAGCGAGTCTCCCGGGCAGGCCGAACAGCGTGTGCCCGAGGCGGCCAGGGCAACGTCGGGCGTCAGTCGGTCGGTGCGCGCCAACCAGCTGCGCATGCAACTTGACGTTCTCACCTGCGAGTGCGGGTCGCTGTATCGGCCAGACGCCTCCGACGTGGAATAGCCCCGCCAGGATCTGGCAGGGCTCATCGGCTTACAGCGCAGGTGAGGCCAGAACGCGCTCAAGCGGCGAGCGTGGCACGCGCGGCTGGGGTGTTCTCGTTGACAACCTCGACGGCGCCGCCGTTGCCGGAAGCCAGTGTGCCCTCGGTGACGGCGATGAGTTCGCCGGCACCGACGGAAGCGCCACTCTGCAGGCTCAGGCGGTCAGCCACGAAGGCGACCAGCGCGACGTTGGCAGCGCCAGCTGCAACAGCGGCGGCGAGAAGCAAAGTCATCATGGCAGGCATCCCGAGTTGCGTTGCAGCATTCATGGAGCCGCACGACGGACTGTGGCATACCAAACGCCACACACCAGTTATTCGCTCAGCGCATGCTGACTGTCGGTTTTTGTCCGAGACCCCGCAAATTTGCATTATGCTGCAAATTTGTTCGCTTGGCGCGCGGTATTCTGCATGGACAGAGGTTCGACGATCTGGTTTATGCCCCTCGCCAGCCATGGTCCGGAACCGATTAGCTTAAGCTTGGTCGAGCGCCGGCTGTCATCGCCCGCACAAGGGGAAACGCTGCATGTATGCCGTCAAGGCTCGCGAAGCTGGTGCGCAATGGATCGAGTTGCCTGAACCTGCCCTTGACCGCTACTTGCTGCGCTCGCGCCGCCGTGCCGCCAACGACAACAGCCGTCTATCTTTTGGAACCTTCCGGACGCTACTATTCACCTCCTGCGCGGCGACGATCTGTGCTTCTTTCCTCATCGCCGTCCTAGTCCGGTAAAGGCAAATCGACCGAACTGGGGACTGCGACGTTTTCTTCCGGTCCCAACGGCATGCGGGACGCGAACGGATCAGCCTGGTGGCCCCGGTGCGGGAAGCACCGGCTCGGGCGATCCGACAGGATCGCCTCGCCGATCGTGTTCTGCAGAGCTGAGTGGAGCCGCCTCGTCGCCCGACGTGCATGACAGCATGTCGACCTCGCGCTTCGCCCGGTGTGGCCGGCGCCGCTGCGCGTACTCTCATCGCGTCACCGGTCGGGCCAGCGGGATCGCGCTGCGCACCGCCGCGCGCTTGTCGCCGTCTGTGCCGCGATCTCGTTACGCGCCGAAAGCCGCGAACAGATCTGCCCTGATCGCGGCTACGAGATCGCGGCATCGCCCGTCCGCAAGCCTGAAGAACGAAGCGGTCCGTGGGTTGGTCATGAGGACGTCGATCATCGCCTCGCTGTCGGCGTCCGTGATGGTCCAGGCCTTCGACAGGGCGCCGACCGTGGGTGATGCGGCCACGCCGCTTCATCGTCTGTGCACAGAGCAGGCCCGCCACCCCACTCATGGCGATGTCGGCGAGGCCAAGGGGAAGCCGGTTATGGCAGGCTTTGGGCTGCCGTAACGCTATGAGCCTTGGCGAAGGAGCTTAGCGGCCTCTTTGCCCTCTTCCGTGATAACGAGAACACTGCCGCCAGCATCAAGCTTGGCGAGCTTCTTCTCGCGAAGCGTTATGGACGCAGCATCATAGATGGCTCGCTGCGGCCCAAGCCTATCGAGGATAAGCAAAATTCTGCACTCCTCTGTCGAAAGCTGGGCAGGTTCCACACCCATCTCCGGCGCTTGGAAGCTAAACCTGAAAGGCACGCAGGGTCATGACGGCGCTGCGCATTACGGACGGCTTGCCGGAGGTGCGTCCGGGAGAACTGTCCGCGCCACGCTCACGACCTCGTCGCACGCCTCGCAGTAGAGATACACGCCGCATCCGCCGCCTGCGAGACCAAAGCCCATCTCGGTCTCGGCGCCGCAGAGGGGGCAAGGGATGATCATCCGATCGGCATCGTCATGCTTGTCCATGGCTTCTCCTCTCAGCGGACCGACCGCTCCTCTCCAGACGCCTCCGCCTCGGATTGTAGCCCGTGCCGCTGACGCTCAACGCCAGTCCTGCACCGAAGTCCCCGCCAGACGCGCTGTTCGACAAGTATGGTTCGGTCGTCGCTCAGGAACTCCATCCCGGCGCGTGGCACGGCCCAATCCGTCTCACGAGTCCTGAGGGCGGACACCGAGGACGAGTGATGAGGAAAGTCGTCGGGTGCGCTGACCGCATTGCGCGTCATGACGGCATAGATCTGCTCCTGTCAGTACGGCAGGTCCGGGCGCAACGCGGGGACCGGAACCTCTCGACCGATGAAGAAGGACGCCTGTGCCGGGTCGCAGCCGATCTGCTCGGCCCGCATCGGTCCTGGATGGGGCGTCAGGAGCCGCGCGCTTGTTGGCACTCGGCATCGCTCGATCGAGACGCGCGTTGATGGCGGGCAAGTGTCTCTGCCGGTGGGGTTATAGCGCATGCCCTGGTTCTACTTCGACGTTCAGTACGGCGGCGATGACGTCACGCGGGACCATCGGGGCATCGATATCCCGGATCTGGAAGCGGCGAAGGTCGAGGCGCTCGCGATCTGGACGCGGATCCTCTTCGAACGAGGCCAGCGCCAGACGCACCCACGGGAATGGAACGTCGTCATTCGGGACGTGCACGGGACCGAACTGGCTCGGGTGCCGTATCCGGGTGAGCCGGACGACACGAGAACAGGCTGACGTGAGCGGCCGGCCGCCTGATGGTCAGGTCGATCCGACGGCCGCGTCCAAGACGACCGGCGGGATCCGCCGCCCGCTGATGAGGGGGTCAAACGGACGGCGGGGCTGAGCCTTGCCCCAAAGGCGCGGGCCGGCGGTGACGAGCTTGGGGCTCGGGATTGCGCGAGCCGGCACGGGTCCGCATCTCTTCCGAAGGCGACCTACGGCGCCTGTTCGGGAGTTTCGTCATGAGGATCAATACGATCACGATCCGCGCCTCGCTTGCGGCAGCCCTCGTCCTGGGGCTTTCGGGTTCAGCCCTGGCATTGGGCGGCGGAGGTGGAGGAGGGGGCGGGAACGGCGGCAGCGGGCTCAACCCCTATTCTGAACTCAGCGGCAACGACCGCTCGGCAGGGGTCAACAACGGTAACTACCGGCAGCCCCGGTACAACACCTACCTGCGGGCCTACGGCCCCTACGGCCCCAATGCCCGGCCAGCGGGCCGACCCTATCGCCCCGTTTCGCCCCACTACTACGGCTATCCTTACTGAGGCGGCGCATCCGGAGCACGTACGAGGCGGCTCACGCGATCCCGCGAGGCAGCCTCGGCCTTGACCAGCCGAGAGGAGATGGAGTGGGTGCCCGCCTGGGCGCCAATTCCGGAGCGCCCCCGTGCGGCCCCCGTTGGTCAGGCCAGGGCGGCATTCGCGTGCTGGCGGGGTCAACATCGGAGGCACCATGACAACCGAGTTTCGCGCACCGCTCCTTGCAGCCGCATTTCTCACGGGCTTTGCAGGTGTTGCCCTGGCTGCCGGCGGCGGAGCAGCAGGGGCTGGTGGCGCGGCGAACAACGCCAACGCCCCGGACCACACGATCGGGAACGAGAGCTTGGGAGCTGGTGGCTTGGGAGCTGGTGGATTGAGTGGTTCGGGCGCCACGAGCAACGGAACGCGCACCGACAGCAGGCCCGGCGGTCGGACGACCGGGAGCACAGGCTCCAGGGGCGTTCCCGGCGGCAAAGCGCCCGAGTCGGGTTCAAGCTCAGGCCGTTAAGCGAGACACGACCGCTCCCCGCCGCGGGGGCGGTCTCCTGTCTCAGCGGCTACCAGATCCGGCGCCCTTCGCGCCGGGCGAGGAGCCTGAGCCAGCATCGTTGGCACCTGTGCTGTTCGACGTCCCGGACCGGCTCATCCCCGACGAGCCCGCCGTGCCCGTGGAACCGGTCGTGTCGTCCTTCTTGAAGCCGGCGGCGTTCGGTGAGCCCTGCATCTTGCCGGTATGACCGGGCGCGTTGCCCGATGCTCCCGGGCCGCTGTTGTCGGCTGCCCAGGCGCATGTGCCCATCGCGAGCATGCCGGCGACGATAGCGAGCGCAGTCTTCCTCATCGCGATCTCCTTCGCGTTTCCTCCAGCCGCCTCTCGGGAGCGGCCTGAAGGAAACGCGGGCGCCGCGAAGCCGTTCGCCGGTCAGGTATCCGAGAACGAGATCCGCGCCGCATCCGCCGCGCGCTTCGTCGACTGGCGCATGGCAGGGCCGGCGGCGACGGGCGGGTTGTGAGCCAGCGCACCGACGTCGTGTGCTCGCAAGCCCATGTTTTCCGGACAGCGTTGGGGGCCACCCACAGGAGGCCAACATGTTCGGGCAGGTCGATAACGCCAACAGCAGCTATCGCTTCGCCGTCTACCCGCCGTCACAGCCGGGGATGCCGTGGCTCTCGGTCTGCGTTGGACCGGATGGCGATTTGGTCGACGCGAACAGCTTCGCCACCTGTGAGGCAGCCGCTGCCGCAACCCGCAGGGCCCAGGCGTTCTTCAACGTTCTGACAGCGTTTTCTCAGCCTGAGACGGGCTTGGCAGCCTGACGGCTATCGATCTATCCGGCCCGAGAGTTCAAAGGCGAGCAGCCGTGGCACTGACGGCTGAGGCCATTGCCAAGGGCGGAGCCGCTATCACCGCACGAGCGCTGGCGAGAGAAGCTGAGCTGGAGCCCGTCATCAGGCCGTTGCGGAACCAGAGGATCAGATCCGCATACGGCATTGCCAAGGCTCTCAACAAAAAGGGCGTTCCGACAGCACGAGGATCGGGCGGCTGGCAGGTGAAATGGGTGCTCGATCGGCTCTGATGCGTCATCTCTTCAAGGGCTGTCGCGTCCCTCGGCAGCTGCCCGAGCCGGTCAGCTCCAGAACACTCAGCCAGTGAGCTGCCGTCAAGCGCGCTTTCCGCCAAAGTGGTTGCCGGTTTGGCGATCAGAAAGCGCGCTAAATCAATGGTTTGGAGCATTTTCCGTGATCCAAAAATCACGGAAAATGCTCTAGGCGGCACGGTCACGAGGCTGGCCACTCCAGGCAGCCGGCTGCTTTCATTTTCTGTCCATTCTCCAAGAGCCATCCCAAGCGGTCGTTTGCGGACGGGTCTCAAGGTCCTGGATGCGGGACAACAGAACACGGGAGGGGCCATCCCCCGGCACGCTCTCTTGCGCTCTTTCGAAGGCCTCCCGTGCCTCCTTCCAGCGTTGCTGCCGGTAAGCATCCAAACCCGCACCGTACGCCGTCTGGAGTGCCTCTTGCGCAGCCGAGAGCTCTCCAACTTTCCCGATCGGCTCGTGAACCGTGGTCTGGGCCTCGTGGCCGTACACGATAACACGATCAACTTCTCTGAATTCGAAGGCGTCGCGCGCCATTTGCGCAGTGCGAGCCGCAACGAGAATGCGCGTCCCGTAAACCTTGTTCAGGCTCTCGAGCCGCGCAGCAAGAATAACCGCATCACCCATCACGGTATAGCTCATCATCAACTCGGACCCGATGCTGCCCGCGACGACCTCTCCGGTCGCGATACCGATCCGTATATCCAGCTCACCGGGCATGTGGCGCAAGCCCAGCAACTCTGGAAATTGGCATCGCAGCGTGGGCAGCTGCCTCACCATCTCGCAGGCCGCAGCGCAGGCCAGGGATGCCTGCTCGGCATCATCGACGAACGGCGAACCCCAATAGGCCATGATCGCGTCGCCGATGTACTTGTCGACGATCCCGCCACTCGCGCGTATCGGCTCTGACATCGTGGACAAGAAGAAGTTCAGGACCTTTACGAGCCCCTGCGGAGTCATCCCCTCGCTGAGTGACGTGAAGCCCTTTATATCACAGAACATCACCGTCATAACCCGCCTCTGGCCGTCGGGAACTGCCGTTCCTGACCAGTCGAGGAGCCTTTCGGCCACTTTTGGGTCGATGTATCTTCCAAAAGTCTCCCTGGCGTGTCGGGTTTTCCGAAGCTGCTCCAGCATACGGTTGAACGCGACCGAGAGCTCACCGATCTCATCGGCCGTCGAGACACTGATTCCACCGTCGAGGCGCCCTAGCTCCACATCACGCGTGCCGCGCAACAGTTCTCTGACCGGGCGCGTAATGCCGCTCGCGACCACCATTGCCACACCAATTCCGAGGAGTGCCGCGAGGAGGCTGACAACGACCGATGTCGCGAGAACGCGATGCTGGTTTTGAATCACGGTCGAAGAGCTCGCATGCACCTGTGCGAGCATGTCGGACCTGATTTCATCGATCTTTCGGATGAGCTGATCCCGCATCAGATCGATGCGAGCCATCGATTGACGAGCCTCCGGGAATTTGCTCGCATTGAGTTGCTCTAAAAGTTTGGCTTCTTCCTCCGAAAGTTCCTGTCGAAGCTCAGATGTCGCATTTTCGATGCGGGCATCCAATCGCCCGAGAGCAGCGTTGTCCGAGGGCGTGCGCGCGTCATCGATGATGGCGTTGATCAGCTTGCGTGCTTTGTCCGCCTCGTGCGCAACGTCCGAACCTTTCTCGGCGGCGATCCGAAGTTGGACCTCGTAGCCCTCATCGTCAGGTGGCACTTGCATCTTGGCGGCAGCCACGCGCCGCAGCGCCAGCGCTCGCTCGAGCGAACGCACGTTGGCTCGCGCTAGATGGCCGTATGCGGGAACGTATCGACTTGTCAGTTCCTCAAGGAGAATGCTGACGGTCGCCGACATCAGCATAGAGGCGACGGAGGTCGCTAACATGAAGACGATCAAAGCTATCGCGACCGCAACGATTTTACTTCGAATGGAACGCCAGGACGCGAACCAACCGAGAGGGTTACGGAGTGGCCGAATCCGCTCGAACGGCGGTTGACCGATCTTGCTCCCGCCACTTTGAAGCGGATCAGAGGTTGGCTGGCTCATGCCGTGGCCCGTCCGAATGCGGCAGCATATAGATTTGTTATAAAGTGCTGTACCCGATCCGTACATTCCCGATCGTGGACAGGGGCTTAGACCGCACCGTCGTGAACACGTCCGTCGCATCGGCGGCCACGCTGCGAACAGGCGGGCTCGCTCCATGCCGAGCGGAGAGGCCGTTTGCCTATGGCGCACGGCGATGAGCGACCGAGGCCTGATGATTGAACGGCTGGTATCGCTGGAGCCTCGATCGGCCGTCCCACACGTTGCTCTGCCGGCAACCGCCTATCACACACATTTCGCTGAAATTTCTGGATAACCCTGAATGGCGCTCCTGATTTCGAGCAACTTTGGCGTGCACCCCCTTGCTTTCGCAGGCCAAGCCGGTACGCGTT
>NZ_JBAWTG010000160.1:0-9550 GCF_037106235.1 Methylobacterium nigriterrae
GCCTTCACGCGCTTCACTCCGCAGGAGTGCCGCAACTACCTCGCCGCAGCCGGCTACGAAAACGACTTGGCCGTCGCTACCTGACCGGGAACAGCTCTAAGCTCGTCCTGCTTGGGCGAGAAACCACCCCGGTGAGCTTACCTCAGGATCTCTGCCTCGCAGCCCAGGCCCTCCTCAACAGCAGCATTAGCCGTGAGGCGCTGATCAACGTGATCCACGTCGTCATGTCAGGTGCGACGGTGCAATCTCCAGATCTGTACCCCTTGCTTTTCATGCCGCCGACTACGGCCTTAGATGTCCTCGCAGATCATGACCCGATTCATGTCGGCGCCAGCACGGCGACGAGGAAGGTCGATGCGGCTACAACACTGGCTCATCCCCTGTCGCGGCGTGAAGTAGAGGTATTGCGCTGCCTTGCCGAGGGAGCCTCAAACAAGCTGATCGCTCGGAAATTCACTCTCGCCGAGGCCACCGTGAAGGTTCATGTCAAGGTCGTTCTGCGCAAGCTGAAGCTGCATAATCGGACGCAGGCGGCAATGTGGGCATCCGAGCACGGCATCGTGCCTGCTGCGATTTCTCGGATCTGAGCCGTTGAGACGGAGCGACGCTGAACCTTGCCGAGAGCATGTGCGCCAGCAGAATCGGCCAGCAATGACGTCAGGGTCTGACCAGTTGACCGAGGGGCGACGCTACCGCCCGATCTTGCTCCAGTCCCAGTCGATGGTGCTGTCCACCGGCAGGCTGATCATCGGCTTGACCTCGGCCTTCGCCCGCTCGGCTGCTTCGGCCTGCGCACGAGCCTGAGCGAGTTGCCCGAGCTGGGTCAGGTTGCCCATCGAGAGAAGCTGGGCATAGGCCACAGGGATCACACCGCTGCGACGTAGGCTGTTGTAGGCCGCATCGTCCAGCCCATTCAGGGCAGTCTCGTTGACCCGGTGGAGGCCGGCCACCTGCTGAGATCCCTGCTCGCCCTGGATCGTGATCGGCCACGTCTCGACCACGCCCGCTTTCACGAGCAGCCCGCACGCCTGCATCAGCGCAGCCTCACTGCGGGCGGTCTCGGTTAGGAAGGCGGCGACCTGCGCCACGCTCGCACTCAATGCCCCGCCCTCGTCGAAGAAGGGCTCCCCTTCTGTCCCCTCCCCTGTGTGCCCACTCGTCTCGTCGACACAGAGCGTGGGCTCGCCGTTCGCCTGTGTGCCGATCAGGAACGGGCAGCCCCGGAAGGACGCCGGGACGTAGCGGGCGAGCCAGGAGCCATTTGCATCGACATAGAGGTTCTGACCCGGCAGGAGGCCCAGCACGGCGGCGAAGGACCAGTGGTCGTCTCGTTGGATGAAAGCGAGCGGCAGGGCGAGTGCGGCTTGCGTGATCTCGGTGGCGGCCAGAGGCGCAACGGCCGTCGTCGCTGCGAAGCCGTAGTGGCTGAACCGGCGCCAGCGCAGGGCGGTGTGGCGGGCTCGTGAAACGGGCTGGATGCTGGTCATCGACACTCCTGCGGCAGAGACCCTCTACCTGGGTCAGGAGCGACGATAAAGGCAGGCGGTATAGAGGGGTGAGGTGAGCGGCGGCGGGGCGGTGGACTGCGTTCGGTCAGCACAAACAGGAAACCCCGCCGTCCGTAGACGGCGGGGCCAGTGTTGAAGCGATCTCTCGTGAGAGAGGCTTAGACGGTGAGGTGACCAGCGTCGAGCTGGGCGACCGTGACACCCGTGACCTTGATGAGGCCGTCACCAGCCTTCACCGTGTCCGCCGTGCCCGCCACGCTGCCGACGTGACCCGCAGCGTTCTCGACGTAGATGTAGGCGTCGCCCTTGTAGTCGAACACCTGATAGTGGCCGGCGGTCGTGTTCGAGGCAGCGATATCGAGAGCTGCCTTGAGAGTGGCCGCACCATTGATCGCAGTCTGCTCGTTGCCCGCACCAGAGGTGGTGACCGTGTCACGGTTGGCGGCAGCGATAGCCGTGAAGTGCAGGATGTCCCCACCGGTTGCAGCGCTGAAGTCCGTGACCGTGATCAGGTTGGCCGTAATGCTGGCATCCGTCACCGAGCCGCTTGTGGCCGCCTGGATGTTTGCCACACCCGTGCTGATCGTCAGCGTGTCGGCGCCGGAGCCCAGCGTGATCGACGTGGCATGGTCACCAGCCGTGCCGGTCGCCGAAGCATCCAGCGTGAAGGTGTCGTTGCCCGCACCCAGGCTGTAGGTGAGGGTCGCACCGGTCTTACCGACCAGCGTCTCCGTCACGAAGTCGTTGCCGGAGCCCAGCGTCAGCGACGACAGCTTGGTGAGGGTGGCGAGGTCCGGGTGCAGCTCCAGGTTGCCCGTCGAAGCCGAGGCGTCGATGGTCTGCAGACCGGCATATTCCCCGGCGCCAGTGCCGAAGTGGACGTAGGTGTTGCTCGTGATGCCGAGGTTCACCGTCGTTTCCTTGGTGGTCCCGATGAGGAACAACTCGCTGGTGGACGAACCGCCCAGGTTGGCGGAGTTGGTAACAACCGCACCCGTTTCATGAACGGCGCCGGTGACCGTCTCGGTCAGCAGATTGCCCTTACCAGCCGTCGTCTCAGCGAACGTCAGGGTCGAGCCGCTGCCGAGATCGGCAATCTTCACGTTGACGCTCGCAGCGGCGTCGGTGACCGTCACGGTGTTGGTGAGGACCGTGTGGGTGCCGTTGCTGTCGAAGCTGACAGTCTGGCCCGGGCCAACATTGGAAACATTGAGGAAGGCCGACGCCCCACCCGTCGCAGCAATGGTCTCGTTGATCGCGGTCGCACCAACAAACTTCGAGGCATCAACCGTACCGGCCGCACCAGTGGCCAGCGAGAGGTTGATCGTCTCGATGTTCGTGGTGGAGCCCGACGCCGTCGTAGTAATATTGCCAGTGACGGTTGCGTTCAGCACGTCGCTGCTGCCACCGCCGTCAGCCGTCTCACCGGCCGTGAACGTAGCGCCGGCACCGCCCAGGACGGCAGTGAAGGTTTCGCTGCCCGTGGTGCCGTTGAAGTGCTCATTGAGGGCCGTCGTGAACGTCTTGTCGTTCAGCGTGCCAGTCGGGTACGTGCCCTGAGCGACCTGATCCAGGAAGGTGACGACGCCAGCGGCGTTCTGCGATGCAGCCTCGGGCGAGCCGGCGATGGCCGACAGGATCTGGGCCGGGGTCTTGCCCTGGAAGTAGGCGAACTCGCTGGTGGCCGGCGAACGGTTGAGGAGCGCCTGGAAGGCGTCCGTCACAAGCTGGTTGGTGTTGTTCAGATCCGTCGCATCGACAGCGCCAGCGATGGCCGTGGTCCTAGCGGTGAACTCGGCCGACGACAGGAACTGCTGGGTGACCTGCTCCAGCGTGAAGCCCTGACGAAGCTCGGTCGAGAAGAAGCGCAGACCAGCGGCATCCGGCACGCGGCCGAGGACTTCCTGGTACAGGCGCACGATGGGCGAGACGAAGGTGTTGGCTTCGGCCGACAGTTCGATCTGCTGACGGACCTGGGCGTCGGAGAGGTTGCTGTTCCCGAAGTACGCGATACCGGCGGCATCGACGTTCCGGAACAGAACGTTCTGGTAGATTGTATTGAGTTGATCTGCAGTCAGGGCCATGGTCGTTCCCTTGCGGTGCCGTGAAGCCTCCGCCAGCCGGGTCGCTGGCCGGATCCCCCCGGGAGCCTCGGACCGGTTTGGTACGGTCGGGTGCGTTTGTCTTTCACGCTACACCTTCCGTCCAGCCCCTTTTGCGTAGAAAGCATACGGCTCCGGGGGCCGATGTGGAAATGCCACGTCGGCCCGTAAACTGCTCTGAATACACGCAAATCATCGACGGAGAGCCGCGGGCGACGTTGTGAGTCGTTCCGTGGACGGCAAAGATTCGCCTCGAAGGCCGCCGTGCCCGGTTCAGGGAAGAATGTGGTCAGAGGTGTCGTTGCGACGTGCTGGGCGTCTCCGACGCGCAGCGACTCTCAATGGGCAAGCTGATCCAACTTGGGCAACTCGCCCAGGCAGCGGCCGCCGAGCTGGCAAAGGCTGAGGTCAAGCCGATGGTCATGCTGCCGGAGGACAGCGCCATCGACGGGGACCGAAGCAAGATCGGGCGGTGAGCCTCAAGGTTGTGCCGGCACATCGAGCGAACCCGCGGTTGCAGAAATTCACTCCGCGCCAAGCACCGGCAGGGAGATCTTCCTGCTGTTGCGCAGGCTTTCTTGACAACATATCGCCCGCTTCCTACCGCTGGTAGGTATTATGCTGTACGCTCCTACGAAGGCCAGGGGCCCCTGATGTCGACGAACCCGCAGAAGCTGTCCTCGCCCGAGACGCAGGAGCTGCGCCGCGAAGCCGGCAAGCTGCTGAAGCACCTGCGCGAGAAGGCGGGTCATTCACAGCGCTCGTTCTCGGCAGAGATCGGCTCACCGATCTACACCTTCGTCTCGCAGGTCGAGACAGGGCGGGGCCGCGTGCCGCCAGATCAAGTTCGGGTCTGGGCCAACGCTTACGGCATCGAGGCGCGCACGTTCCTGCAGATGATCATGCGCTTCTATGACCCTGAGAGCTTCGCGGTCCTCTATGAAGCTGATCCGGCGGTTTTCGATGGGTCGGCATTTCCCGCAATCGCAGAGGCCATCGGAGAAGCACCGTCGACGAATGAATCTGGTGCCGGTTCAGCACCTTCGAATGGCTGAGACCGGTCCTCGATCGGGCCGGTCGTACGCGTGCGTTAGACTTCCGTCTGCGCTGGCACGGTGGTGTCGGCCTTTGCCCGTTGGGTCGACCTGGGCCTTGGCCGCTTCTTTGGCAGGATCTGCCTGATCTCGTCGAGCCGCTGCCGAGCGCCCGAACGCCACGAGGCGTACGGCGCGCCGCCGCGATCGAACCGGGCGGCCCGCAGCGGCTTGACTGTCGGCAACCCGCGGCCGGGAAATGCGGGGCCGGGGTCGGGCGAGGCGGAGCAGCAACCGATGAATCACGCTGTCGCGGAGGAGGTCGCCTCGACGACCTGGTTTCACCGGATCGACCTCGGGGGCGGCCTCGTCACGCCGGGGATCGACGACACGCCCTTCAAGCTGACGAAGATCCACCTGCCGGCGGATCTCGCGGGGCAGTCGGTCATCGACATCGGCGCGTGGAACGGGGCCTTCTCGTTCGCCTGCGAGCGCCGCGGCGCCGCGCGGGTGCTGGCGACCGACTGGTATTGCTGGCAAGGGGCCGGCAAGCGCGGCTTCGACATCGCCAAGCGGGCGCTCGGCAGCCACGTCGAGGAGCGGGAGGTGAAGGTCGAGGAGATCTCGGCCGCGAGCCTCGGGACGTTCGACCTCGTGCTGTTCCTCGGCGTGCTCTACCACGCGCCCGACCCGATCGGGTACCTGCGCCGGGTGCGCGAGGTCTGCGCCGGCATGGCGATCATCGAGACGCTGGTCGATGCCGAGGATTACCCGCGCCCGGCGCTCGTCTTCTACGAGGGCGACACCGAGAACCGCGACGCCACGAACTTCTTCGGGCCGAACCGGCTGGCCTGCGAGGCCATGCTGCGCGAGGTCGGCTTCCGGGAGGTCCGCAAGATGGACGAGTTCTACGGCAACCGGATGGTCTTCCACGCCTTCGTCTGAGCGGGGCCCGCCTCAGCCGGCGGCCGGCATCAGCTGCAGCGGCACCGTCACGGCCTCGCCGATCGGCTCGCCGTTGCAGGTGACGACGAGCGAGACCGGCCAGGCGCCGACCTGCTCGGGCACCGCGAGGTGCATCGAGAGCCGGACCGGGTGCCCGCGCCAGACGATCTCCGGGCGCGGCCCGCCGCGATGGTCGTCCAGCGCGATCGGGCAGGACTGGACCACCGCGCCGCCCGCCATCAGCGCGAGTTCGTAGCGGTCGGGCGCGGCCCAGCGCCGGTTGCCCGCGTTCTGCACCACCGCCGAGAGCCGGACGTAGCTGCCGCGCTCGAGCCGCCGCGGCAGGTCGTGCCAGAGGATCCGCGCCGCGTGGTCCGGCCGGCCGTTGACGCGCGCGGCCCCCGCCGCGGTCGTGTCGATGTACTCGAAAGGATTGCCCGCCTGCGAGAACAGATCGCGGCCGGCCGGCGCGCCGGGATGGAGATAGGGGCCGTCGGGGTCGGCCGCGTAGATCCCGGAGCCCTCGTCGTACTCGTTCCAGCTCTCGACATAGATCCGGTGGACGTGCGGCAGGCCCGCGCAGACGATCTCCCAGGCGCGCCGGTAGGCGTCGCCCCCGTCGCGCGGCAGCAGGAAGCCGGGGGCGCGGATGTTCTGGTCCCAGTAGCCGGGCTGGACGTGCCAGCAATGCAGGTCGGCGTGCACGCACTGGATCGCGTAGGCGTAGCCGGAGAACATGATCTGGCGCTCGTCCGAGAAGGGCAGGTCCGGGTCGATCAGCGCCGCGGTGATCATGTAGAGGCCCGCCGCGAGTTGCGGGATCCGCGCGCCGAGGGCCTCCTGCAGGCGCGATGCCAGCTCCTCCCGGGTGAAAAGCTGCACCTGCCCGCAGACATGCTTGACCCACCAGGTCGACAGGGCGAGGCGGCCGTCGATCGTCAGCAGGTAGGAGGCGGCCTGCTCGTCCGTGTTCTCGGAGAAGTACTGCTCGAACCAGCGGACGTACTCGGCGGCAAAGCGATCCTTGCCGGCCAGCGTGCCCACGTCGATGGCCTCGCTCTGCCACAGCCCGAACGGGTCGAGATAGGGACAGATCTTCGGGACGTCCCAGCCCTCCTTCCGGAGGTTGGCGTAGGCCCGGAAGAAGGCCAGCCGCTGATCCTCGAAGCGGTCGATGAGGTGCAGGTAGATGGCGTCGATGTTGGCCATCATCATCTGCTTGATCTGGTCCTCGAAGAACCGCGGGGACCCATCCCAGGCCGGCCGGCCGCCGACCGGCGGCCACGGTCCGAGCAGGTTGCCGTCGGAGGCCGTGAACCAGTGGAAGACCGTCGTCGAGACGATCACCTGCGTCCGGGCGAAGCCGTAACCCGGCTGCGGCTCGAGACTTCCGCGGGGCAGCAGGGATCGGATGGAATCGGCGGGGCGGGCCGTGGGCGGGCCGCCCCGTCCGCGACGGCGCCAGACGAAGGCCTCGAAGAAGATGACCTGGTCGCTCTCCGCCTTCGCGTTGCGCCGCCCGGTCGGCGCGAGCGTGACCAGGGACGCCTCCCGGGTCGGCCGCGCCGAGACCCAGTTCCGCCAGCCGGGCACCTTCGTGTAGAGGTCGACCTCGGCGACCGCCTCGTCCGCTGAGATCTGCGCCACGCCGCTCCAGCGATGGCACCACATCCGGCAGACGATGCCGTCGCTCGGCGGGCGCTCGATTGTGACGGATTGCCCGGGCGCGCCGAGCAGGAGGCCGCGCAGTCCAAACTCGAGCGGCAGGTAGGTGTCGGAGCCCGAGATCCTGATCCGCTCCGGCGCGACGTCCTCGATCTCGTAGGTCGCCGAGACATCGGGGCGCTTGACCGCCCGCAGGACGATGCCCGTCGCCAGGTGCGGCTCGTGCTCGAACGCCCCGCTCCAGCGCTCCGCCCGGTCCCGGTCGGAAACCTCGCGGTCCTCCTCGTGGCTCCCGAAGCTGCCGTTGAACCCGTAGACCTCCCGGATGACGAAGAACTCCGAGACCATGGACACGAGCTCTTCATAATCGAACAGCCAGAAATGCTCCGGGCTCGTGCAGTACTCCTCGCCCGCCTCCTCGTAGCGGATCGCCTGCTTGTTCGGCGTCGTGATGACCAGCTGGCCGTCCTGGCGCAGCACCCGATGGATCTCGGACAGGAACCTCGGCGGGAACTTGACGTGCTCGATGCTCTCGCCGGAGAAGAACAGGTCCACGCTGTTGTCCGGCAGCGGGATCTGCATCCCGTCCGACTGATGGACCTGGAAATGCGCGGCGTAGGGCGGAGCCGTGCGCTTGACGAGATCCCGCGACATCTCGAGCGCGGCGCTCGAGATGTCCATCCCGATGGCCTTCGCGCAGGACTGCAGCTTGGTGTAGACGGAGCCGATGCCCCAGCTGCCGATGCCGAAATCGACGCAGGTCATGCGCCCGACATCGCCCACCGAGAGCCTGTCGAGCAGCGCCACTCGCCGCGCATGGCCGCACTGGCTGATGACCGGGATGTCCTCCAGGCCCCCGTACAGCCCCTGAGGCCGCTGGAACATCGCGTCGAGTGCGCAGGACACGTCCTTCGTCGTCATTCGAGCCCGATCCGTTCAGATCCAGAAACACGTCGTCGATCGGACATCGAGGTCGGCGCGGCGCGCAAGGCCGCGGCGGTCGCTGATTGACGATGCTCTCTTGCCGACGACCTGATCGGTCTTCTCGGCGCGGACCGGCAAGCTAGTGCATCCGACTACCTCCGAGAAAGCGAGCCCGGCACGCCTGTTCGAGATCGCACCGAGCCTTGCCGCGGGCAGCGGCAGCCACCTGCCCACGGATTGAGGGTACGGGCCATCCGGCCGCCCGGCCGGGCTCAGGTCAAATCCGCGCTGGCCGGCATCGGGCACCCCGCCGACCGGCGCCGACGGATCCGCGCGTCGCGCGGGCGCCGCCCCCGCGCATCTCCTGATGCCGGGGGTCAAGCCATCGGGAGCCATATGATCTTCGCGGAGAGCCCTCTGCGCCGTCCCACCGGAATCGCCGTACCCGGGCATCCGCCGGCGGATCGCGCCGTCAGCCCGTCACCGGGATGCACCCGGCATGCCGACAGCCCCCGGCAGCGTTCCCGCGCTGCCATCAGCAGCCAAGGGATTTCGCCGATCGGTCGTGCTCGTCGCACTCAGCCCGTCGTCGGCTCCCCCGCCGCCACGGCCGATCCCACCATAGGGCGCGAGCGAGGGCGGCTCGATCGGCATCGGGCAGATCCGGGCGCAGATCGGCGGGATATCCGTGGATTGCGAGCAGCTGACACGCGCCTCGCCGTGAACGCATCCGCAGATGCAGGCCGCCCAGGCCAGCCTGGGCGGAAGCATGACGAGCAGCGCTATCAGACAGGCGCGCATGCAGCCCCGCTCTTCACAACGTTCGACCCCGAGCTAGGCCCAGACGAGAGCCGGCGCGCCTTACGCCACGTTCGCGGCTGTCAGGTTGGCCGCGCCGGTGTCCGCGAACAGGATGTCGTGGGTCACGGGATCGTAGTAGCGCATGAGGTTGCGCACGAACTCGCGCGCTTCGACACCGAGCGCCTCGGCCCAGATCCGATAGCTGTCCGGCGGGATCCGCCCCCGTCCCGTCTCGATCTGCGAGACGAACGTGTAGTACTCGACGCCGATCAGGGCCGCCAGTTGGCGCTGCGAGAGTCCGCGCGCCTCCCGGCGCTCGCGCAGATAGCGCCCGCCCTCGCGGCGGAGATCCTGCACTTCTTCGGAGGCGAGCTTGGTCTGATGGGCGTACATGGTTCGTCACACGGGTTGCGGCACCGCCTGGCTGCGCCAATGGTTGCGTGAGTTGTATATCTTTAGACAGAACGGTCCGTCTACGGCCTGTTCGGCCTTGAACGTGTTCCGTGTGCGGGCGTTTTGCTCCTCCTGACTGGGAGGAGTGATGCTGGACGACGCAGAATGGAGAAAGCTG
>NZ_JBAWTG010000161.1:0-9523 GCF_037106235.1 Methylobacterium nigriterrae
CGACGTCGCGGCCGGCATCAAGATCGTCCTGAAGGCGCTCGAGGCCCCGCTCCGCCAGATCGCCTCGAACGCGGGCGTCGAGGGCTCGATCGTGGTCGGCAAGATCTCCGACAACACGGGCTCGGAGACCTACGGCTTCAACGCCCAGACCGAGGAGTACGTGGACATGCTGCAGGCCGGCATCGTCGACCCGGCCAAGGTCGTGCGCACGGCGCTCCAGGGTGCGGCCTCGGTCGCCGGCCTCCTCGTCACCACCGAGGCGATGGTCGCCGACGCTCCGAAGAAGGAGAGCCCGGCGCCCGCAATGCCGGGCGGCGGCATGGGTGGCATGGGCGGCATGGACTTCTGAAGCCGATCTGCATCAAACCGGGCAGACAGGCCGCTTTCAGGCGGCCTGTCTGCTTCCGACCGGGAGCCCAAGCTCCGTTTCCTCCCGGTCTTGGTCCGCTCCCTCGGGATCGGCAGGCGAGACGAGCCAGAGCCACAAGTCGCGCTCGCCGACCTCCACGAGGCTGACGAAGCCGCGGTCCCATCGCGCCGTCCAGATTCGGCCGGTACTGTGGATCGGAGGCTGCTCTGGCGCACTACGCTGCGTTCGACGTCTCGGACAAGGAGACCGCAATCCACGTGCTCGTCGAGCGCGGCAGGCTGCTCTGGAAGGGCAAGCGGCCGAGCGAGCCGGAGGCCTTGGCCGCGGCGCTGCGGCGTCATCGGGGATAACAGAGACAACAGGAAGACGATCTCTATAGAAATGCCCGGTTGTCCCCGGCCAACGAGCGGTGCGATCTTCCCAGGGGCAAGTCACGTTCTTGTCTAACCCTCACTGAATGCCGAGCCGCTTCGCGGTGGAGTGGGTCGACTGGTTCAGCCCCGGCACCTGCTCGAAACCGGCGGCACCGTCCCTCCCGTCAAGTCGGAAACGCGTGACTCAGTCCAGGTCGAGATCTCAGCCTTGGCCGTTTGACCCAAACAAAACAGCCTCCGGGAAGCCCGCGGCGGTTGACACTCTCGCTGGAGACCCGGCCAGGGTCTCCTCGCTCGCCGCGCGAACCAGGACCATCGCTTGCGCGGCGCCCTGACGTGTCCAGCCGCGCGAGCCCCGTTCCTGCCCAATGCGCATCTGTTCAGTTGCGGAACGACGTGGTCTGACATCGTCCAGCAACGAAGGCGTCGCCATATGCGCGGCGATTGCCGCGGCGACGACCTGACAAGACGTTGTTCACGGCGCAGGACGTTGCTGGAGGCGGGATGCTTCTACGGGTCTGCTGTCCAATCGCCGTCTGGGTCGCGTTCGCCACGCTGGTTGGGCATCACCGTGCGGCCGTGCTCGGCGACGACCCCGCCTTGCGCACCGGGATCGAGGTCGACCTGGCAAGTCGTTATTGCGCAGACACACGGATCGACTTCGGACGCTTTAAGGACTTCTCGCAGGCACATGGCATGAGCCACTCGGATCTCTTTCAGCGAGAGCGGTCGGCACACTTGCGCGATGACATCGTGCGGCTGGAGCGACGATTGCGCAAGGAACCCGGCCCGGAATGCGGCAGGCTGCTGGAGACGTATGGGAGCAAGGGCCGCGAGCCCAGCCTCTTGTTGAGGATCTGAAGACCCGAAGCTGCGGCCTGGCTCATGCCGGTCGCCATTTTAGCCCACGAGATCGACACCCGTGGCCGAAAGGAAGCAGGACAGGCAAGTCTGAGACAGCCGATGCGAGAGCCGTCCCAACTCGTAGGGGAAGTCAACGGCAGAGCCCGCCGTGGGCACTGCCTCGGCTGAAAGTGATGCCCTGTGCACACTCACCACACGCCCAGCTCTGGGCTGATCCTTTTAAGCAGCCCGGTCCAATGCCAGCTCTGTCACTTGAGCTGCATCGAATGCTTGCTTCTGCGATTCAGAGGCGGAAAGCACGCCGGTCGCTTTCGGCCTGAGCAGAAGTGGGTCTGACATGCGAGAGCGGACGTTTAAGCCAAGGTCACATCACAGCAGACTATACCCGCTCGTTTTGCATGGGCCGAAGCCGCACTGCAGAACGGCGGACACCAAGTTGATCGCGCATAGAGTGCTCACGTACATCCCTGTCCAACGGACAGTGCTTGCCAGTGGAGGAGACGGCGACACGTCTTGCCGTCCTCCGCCTACTATAGCGACCTGCGCGGACAGAGCCGTGATCACGCCCAAGGCAACCAACACCGACCACACCGGCATGTGTAGTCCCAGGACGGCGCTGCCCACGTAGCCGTGACCCGGCCGCGGACAGATGTCGATGAGGGTCTGGCGGGCCGAGACAATCAGCAGGAACACGGCGGAGACGAGCGCCAGCCCGACGCCCCGTGCCCGACCGTCCTGCTGGAAGTGGTGCATCAGGCCGAAGCAGATGCCGAACATGGCAACCCTTTGCAGAAGGCACAGCATACACGGGATCTCGCCGTAGCCGTACTGCAGGACCATCGCGGCCGTGAGCACGCCGGCTAGCACAAGCAGCACGGCCAATAGGCCAAGGTCGCCCAATCCCGCGACAAGGTTGACGCGAAGCCTGCCCTGGTAAGGCCGGGGCGCACTCACACTTGTAGCCACGGCATACGGAAGCCCTCGGACGGATTGTAGACGTCGAACAGGAACAGCCATACCGAGAGCGCCAAGCCGACGGCAAAAGCGGTCAGAGCCAATCCCCGACGGTCGGCCTGCAGCAGGCAGAGAGCGAGTGTCAAGGCGGTGAAGCACAGGACCATCACGGCTGAACTTCCGCGATCCGTCGAAGGCGCTGCATCATCCACCCCCTATCATTCAGTCTGGGAATTGTTCGCGCCGATAGGGTTCCGGTCAAGCGGCTGAGACGTGCCCATGGATCAGTGATGCCATCTGGCTTGGCTTCACGTCTCGTGAACACATGCCCCGGCAATCTTTGCGGAACGCAGGCGCGCGATCCCCCTTGATGAAGACATCCTCCGGGCGCAGGCCCGCGTCGGGCCCGCGATCGTCCGTCAGACAGGTCCGAACCTTCGGGCCGAACTCCGGACCCTGAGGTCCGAACCTTGAGCGACCCCGATGTGTGGAAGGGTTTGCAGGCCCGCACCGGTGACGCGGCGCGGATACTCGAGGGGGGCTGCGCGAGCCGATCAGAGAGAACGGCGAACTGGGCTGGCAGCATGCTGCCCTGAAGGATGTTAACGCCCGTCTGCCCGAGTTGACTCGATATCCTCACATGAAGCCGTCGCAAGCAAAGACCGGGCTGGAGCACGCCGTCAACTCAAGCGCCGGCATCTGACGGGCCCGTCCGGCTCGTCCTCGTGTCCGCGTCGCCGCGCCGCTTGGAACTCCTGCAACAGGTCGGCATCGAGCCGGCAGCCCTGCTCCCGACCGAGGTCGACGAGACGCCCCGCAGGTTCGAGTCGCCACGCGAGCTGGCCCGCCGGCTTGCCAGGTCGAAGCTGGAGGCGGTGCGCGAAGCGGCGTGGAATCGCGAGGACCTGCAAGGCGCATGGCTCCTGGCCGCCGATACTGTCGTGGCGGTGGGCCGACGCGTCTTGCCGAAGGCCGAACTCACCGAGGAGGCAGTGGCGTGCCTGCGACTGCTCTCGGGCCGCCAACACCGGGTCTACACGCAATCTCGCTTATCACGCCGGCCGACAAGCTCCGCCAGCGTCTCGTTGAGACCCGCGTGCGGTTCAAGCGCCTCTCGCCTGCGGAGCTCCGGACCTATGTCGCCTCGGGCCAGTAGCGTGGCAAGGCGGGAGCCTACGCCCTTGACGGATTGGCCGGCGCCTTCGTCGTCAAGCTGATGGGATCGCAGAGCGCGGTCCTGGGCCTGCCCGTCCACGAGACCGTCGCCCTGCTCGAGGGAGCGGGCTTCCCCGTGGGGCGGGAGTTCGAGAAGGCCTGAACGTGAGAGCGATTGAAACCCGCGCCATCGAGCCGGACTGTGGCGGAAGGAAGCCTGGCCGAGACTCAACCCGGCATCTCAGAAGGGTTCAGGGCAGGGGCACCGGCCGTTCATCGTTCGGGGGATGAACGTGTACGGCCGGTGCCTGCCACTCTGGCTGCTTCGATCCAGGGCGCCGGCCGATGCTGCGCCCCGAGATGTGCAGCGGCAAGCGTTTGAAGCCGACCGAGAGCAATGGCGAGACTCGGAAACCAGCAAGCGTGTCGGTCAGTGCGCCTCGCCAAAGAGCGCCTGAATGAGCCGCCAGAGTTCGCGATGCCCAGCCGTCTGCCCCGCCTGCGTGAGGTAGTCCGGGATCTCGATCTGCTCCGTCCCCTGGCCTGACCGGCCGGCTTCCCGCGCCTCGGAATGCCGCCACGCGTGCTCGACGTAGCGGCGCTTCGTGTCCGTATTGAAAACCAGCCGCCACCAATCCTCTTCGCTGGCGACAGCCCCTTTTGTAGATCGTTGAAGCTCACGGATGAGTAGGGCCATCTGCAGCACTCCTGAGCGGCACGAAGCATATCCGACCTGCGGCCTCGCGCGGTCGTAGGCGTTGGTAGGTGCGAAAGCCTACAACGGGGCCTCGGCCTGTCCGTTGAGGCATCCCGCAGCACACAGCGCGGCCACCGACCCACAACCTGCCTGCTCGAGTTGGTTTCGGTCAGCGAACAAGCCTGGCTGCGGGCAGGATCTCAGCGGTCCTGCCTGCGCCCCTCTCCGGGCTGTTGGGCGAGTTCCGCTCGCAGGCGCTCTGCCTCGGCTTCGTGCCTCGCGGCTGATGCGGCGATCCGCCAGCACAGATGGTCGTAGTACGAGCGGACTGACTGCCTCAGGTGCGCCATCGATCCCTCCATCAGAACTCCACGCCTCAGCCAGCCATGCTGCCGAGCGGCTGCGCGCCAAGACCATCCTGAGAGATTGGCGGCCTCTTGCTTGCCGCCAAGATCCAACCCGCACGCCGTGCGTTGTGCTCGCGAGGCCGGGGGTGCATGCCTATGAGCCCGTCGCATTACCGTCTGACGATGCAGTCCGGTGCGGAAGAGGTCGTCCTGACCGCGCAGAGCGAACGGGAGATGTGCATCGACGGTGAGAAGCTGCTGCGGTCTCTGTTCTGGGCGGAACTGCCCGCCAAGTGTCTGATCCAAAGCAGCGATGCGGCGAGCGGGATGCGGGTGAAGGCTTACTTCGCCGACGTGCTGGCGGAGTTGCGCGCGACCGTGCGCGGCTGAGCCGGACCTGCGGCATATCCCTGCGGCCTGCGCCCCGGTTTGGCCTGTCCGAGAAACCACCCGCGAATGAGACCATCCCGGTAGCCGCCTGTTTCTGAGACCGCCTCCGGCTCGGAGACCCAGCCCACCTGCCGTCGCGGATTGGACGTTATGGAATGAAGCTCTGCCCGCGGTACCGCTCCGAAATCTGTGGCCGGACCTCAAGCGGTCTGCAGAACCTGCGAGGACATGGGCAGATCCACATGACAAACGAGGCCGCTGGGCGCGAAACGCAGCTTCGAGCGCCCTTTGAGATCGGTTGGCAGGATCTGCTCCAGCAGCCGCAGGCCAAAGCCGGTATGCGATGGCAATCGCACCGGTTCAGATGCTCCACGCTCCACCCACCGGAACAGGAGGCGGGGCTTGCCCTCGCGGGAGTGGACACGCCACCTCACCGAGACAAAGCCGTTGCTCCCCGCCAGAGCCCCGAACTTCAGGGCATTCGTCGCAAGCTCGTGAATGGCAAGGCCAAACGTCTCGGCAGTCCGGGGCAGAAGGCTAACGGCTGGCCCGGAGATGCGCACCCGATCCACATTCGCCATCTCGAACGCCTGCAGCTCGTCCGCAACAAGCCATTCGAGATCAAGGCCGCCCGGCTGGTTCTGCATCGCCGCGCTTTGCAAGCGCTGCAGCGCGTCAATACGGCCATCCAGATGCGCGGCGTACTCCGCAGCGGCCTCGTGGGTCTCGGCGGTCCGACGCGCGATTGAGCGCACCAGCTCAAGCGTATTGCGTACCTGCCTTTGGAGGTCGACGGACGTCTGCGCCAGTTGCTCTGTCAGCCGGCCGATCCCGGCGGGCACGCCGACCTTCTGGGCCACGCCGGCAGCAGCTTGGGCTGTGATTGCGCGGACGCGGCCGGCCCGCGCCTCTGGCAGTTCGCCGATCTGGTCGCCCGGCTTGATCTCGCGCTGCAGAGCGATCCAGTGGGTTATCTCGCCAGCCGCATTACGCAGCGGCGTGATATGCCAGTGCAAGGTGTAGGTGCTGCCATCCTTGCGGTAGTTGATCGCCGTGCCCTGGAATGCCTCCCGGGTTTCCAAGTCCGAGCGCAGATGATCAAGCACTGCCCGGTCGGTGAGCGGGCCTTGGAGCACGGGCGGCGTTTGCCCGACAGCCTCCTGGGCCGAGTAGCCGGTCATGTGCGTGAAGGCAGGATTGACGTACGTGATGATCGGACCCGGAGCGTTCAGCTCTGCGCCGGTGACGACGACAGCCTCGCCAATGGCGTCGAGGGCTGTCCGGAAGAGCTCAAGTTGATCCTCGGCACCTCCCGGTACCTGTCTATCACCCCGAGGCATGTCAGCGGAGACGCTGATCATGACGCAACTCTTAGATGTGACATGGCACCGGCGCTTACCATCGGTTCCTCTGTGCCCCCTCCGGCAGCCAGATGCTGATCTAACGTCTAACCTGCCGGATGGCAGCGAGTTGCGGCCCGACTGAGATGACGTCCAATGTGTCCGCTCGGAAACCTGCCAGGGTTCATGACCGCGAAGGCAGAGATAGCCAGGGCCGAACTCGGCAACCGCTTACAGTTTCTGAACGTCTGGGTTGGCGATCTGCTGGTCACTCCAGGTGATGGGGTCATGCATTTGCAGCACCTGCACGCCGCGCTCAATGTGAGCGGAGATGCCGAACGTCTGCTGGGGTGTGGCGCCGCGGGTGGATGCAAGGGCCGCCGGCATCCGGATTGCCTGTCCTTAAGGTGAAGGTATCCGGGATCCACGGACTGCGCACAGCCCTCTCACGCCCCAACCCGCCGTTACCGGGCAATGTGTCGCCGTCCGCTGCGCCACACAGAGCTTGGCACGCTGCCGTACCCGTCCCAGCAGGGTAAGGAGTCGTTCACCTTTCCGGCCGAGCCTGACCTCACCCGCCGTGAGATCCGCCGCACGGGCCGGCGGGCTGGCCCCACCAGCAGCTAACCACGCGCATCAGCAGCTGGTGGGGCCTACCGCGGCCTTCAGCCGGCCGCGCTCTTGTCCGATCCAGGCTCAAGCGCCTGCATTGTCCGAACGATCTCTTGGACCACCTCTCCGCTGAGCCCCACCTGGGGGCGCCGTTCAAGCACACGGGCGAACTCGTCCTCGTGCTGTAGGCCGTCCAGCTCTTGCCGTCCTGCCATATGGCGTACTTCCCGCCCATCGCTCACCGCTATCGGTACTCGCGGCCAACCCGGCCCACACGAGTTCATCGCCGGTCCGCGTGGCGAGTTCCTTCATCTCTCGGGTTAGCAGGCTCGTCCGCACAGCCATCACGCCCGGTGGCAGGAACTCGTCCGTGAGGGCGAGCACCTTCCGAGTGCGCAGGGCGAGCGGGCGACCAGACATGTGGCCGAAGCCTGGCGCGGCTTGGGGCGGGGGAGGGGTCACCCTGCGCATCATCAGACAGGGCGCACGAGGATGCTGCGCCTCAGGGCAGAGACCGGCAATCGTGCGGAGCGGACGGACGAGTGCAAAGGCCGACGATGTGGACCGTCCGGGGGATGAATGGCTCGTGTCGTCGGACGGACCTCAGATTGGAGCTTTCGCGCAGACCCAGCCGGCTCGCGTTAGGGGAATTATGGAAGCGGGCCGGGGAGCGCCCCCCCTCACAAAGCTCAACCCGGCCCGTCGCAACGCTATCGCTGAGCGACCGCGCGCATCAGCAGTGAACCACAATCCAGCAATAATCCAACTGCTAGTTGTGCTGAGGGTTACCACTGCTTCTGGTTGTGGCGCACTGCTCAAGCAGCGTGAGCGGGCACGACAAGGGGTCACCGACCGCAACACGCGCTGTGAGGGGGGAAAGCCGCGCGTGCGGCCGGTGCCTGCCACTCAGCTGATAGCCAAAGCGCGCCACGATGCTGCGCTTGATCGTTGGCGCCGGCAACTGCTGAGACCGAACTGGGGCCTTTGCATGCGCGCGAGGCTCCGAAATTCGCATGATCTGTGCGTTTCCCTTCGCGTAAGCTCAGTTGCGGAACCGAGAATGAGCTTTCGGGAGGTACTTGAAAGTCGTTTCTCGGCCCGTGAGGCGCGCTAGTCAAGATTCAGTTAACCGACCGCAGCAGGGCGTCGTCGGCGCCGCGCTCTTTTGCAGGAGCTTGCGCGAAGGAATTCTCAGTCCGTACTGTGCCCCGGGGGCAGCAGAATGCGGAGTAAGCACCCGCCGCGCAAGGAGCCGGGCAGAGGCCACGGATGGACAACCGCCTGATCAGACGGCTGGAATACGCGGGCCTCCTATCCGACGCGGAGCGCGAAGCCCTCCACAGCCTGGCGTTGCGCCCCCGAACCGTCGCAGCGCGGACCGATATCGACATCGGTGGTCCGCCCAACAGTGTCTGCCTGATCCTGAGCGGCATTGCCTGTCGCTACAAGATCTGGTCCGACGGGGCGCGGCGCATCATCTCGCTGATCGTGCCAGGCGACCTCTGCGACGGTCACCTGCCACTGCCTTTCCTGCTCGGACATACGGTCGGAGCACTCACCCCCTGCACCGTCGCGGACATCCCGCGTCAGGCCATGGCGGAGCTGATCGAGACCTATCCGCGGGGATCGGGCGCGCGCTCTGGTGGATGACGCTGGTGAAGCTCAGCATCACGCAGGAATGGCTCGCCAGCACCGGGCGCGGCGCCGACAAGCAGCTCGCCCACATCTTCTGCGAGCTGCTGGTGCGCCTGCGGGCGGCCGGCCTCGCCGACGAGACCAGCTTCGAGTTCGGCCTCACCCAGGCCGACATCGCCGACGTGCTTGGGATCTCTCTCGTGCACGTGAACCGCGTGCTGCAATCCCTGCGCAGAAGCGGCCTGATCGTGTTCAGCCAGCACCGCCTGACCATCCCGGACGTCGAGCGGGTGAAGGCATTCGCCGAGTTCGATTCCGCGTACCTGCACTTTGGAAACGAGCCGGGCTCAGGCAATCTGACAGAGCGGTAACGATGAGCCTTTTGCTTCTCTTGGCCTGCAACCTCCTGCGGCTTAGTATGGTTCTATACCGACCCACATCCAATCGGGAGGGGCTGTTGTGAAGCGCCTTGCTGCCGAGCTGCAGGCTGCAGCCTTGGTCGATGAGACCGTTGCTTTTGACCTGAACGCTGCGGCCGCCCACTTCGAGCAGCTCGGTCAAGCCTCAGCAGCTCGCTCTCTTCGGGAGCGGGCTGCCGACCTGCTTTCGGAGGCCGTGCGTCTGCAAGCCAAGCTGGACGAAGTGCTGCCGCTTCTCAGCGCCTCGGCCCGCTTCCCACAAGGGCGCTAGAGCGGGTCCCGATCAGCTGGAAGCACAAGCGTCATCCTCGTAGCCGGCGGCCGAGAAGTAGTTGCGGCACTCCGCAGGCGAAAGGCGCGCGAAGG
>NZ_JBAWTG010000162.1:0-9239 GCF_037106235.1 Methylobacterium nigriterrae
ATAAGCGGCTCCAGCTTTCTCCATTCTGCGTCGTCCAGCATCACTCCTCCCAGTCAGGAGGAGCAAAACGCCCGCACACGGAACACGTTCAAGGCCGAATAGGCCGTAGGCAGGAGGAGATTGAGCGCGTCGACCCCATGCTGATGCGCCCCGGCGTGCGGGCTGCGGGACGCTGGTACGCCGGCTCGCTGCCGACCAAGGACCCACGCGTCAGTCCCCTCTTTGGCGAGCTGGTCGGGTTGCCACCGATCCTGATGTTCTGCGGAACGCACGACATCCTCGTCGCCGATGCCCGACGCTTTGCCCTGCGAGCCGAGGTCGAAGGTATCAGCGTCACGTACCACGAAGAGCCCAGGCTGATGCACGTGTACCCGCTCCTGTTCTTCCCAGAGTCGCGCAAAGCGCAGGACGAGATCGCACGCTTCGTGTCACGGCTCCCTGACGGTACGGCGTAGCAAGTCCGAAGGCTGCAATCCCGAATCCGATCTTGGGAGGCAGCATCGGCGCAGGGCACAACGACCTTCATAGCCGCCCTGCCCTTAGAACGACGATGGGCGAGGCAGCCGCAAAAATCGAGGCAGCTTCAATCTGAGCGTTGGCCTGCAGGGTACAGGTGGGATAGGCAGTACTCGAAGGGAAAATCCTCGTCCGAGGTGATACCGGCCTGGGTACAGGGTGGAACTGGCACCTCGCGGACAAGCTGTCGGTACCACCTGAACTCGCCCGTTTCCGCTCTGCAGTACCACCTGTACCGCCCGTACCCTGCGGAATCAGTCAACGGGTCCAGCGGCTGAGCCATGTGGTGACCGGGTCGAAGACGTAGGCGGAAACTGAGGCCGCCCAGGCTCTCGCTCGGGAGGCGACCGACCGCTGCTCTCGACGCCAGCGCACCTCTTCCTCCGCGATCTGGCTCGCCAGGATCGCTGTCACGAAGGCGTCCTCCTGCTCTTTGCAGGCGTCGAGGGCGCTGCGTTGGGCCGCTGCCCTGCTCTGCCCTGCGGGCTGACCAGCGTAGGCCTGCCGCAGGCAGTCCTGCCACTGCAGCTCTAGGCTGGACAGAGACGGCGTGTCGACCTGCCCAGCCGCATCACCGGCATCAGCGGCGCTGCGGTACAGGCAGAGGGTGGCGGCCAAAGCGAGGCGGAGCAGGGAACGCATGCACTGAGGATTCGGCGAACGCCCGGGCGCCGCAAGAACAAACCGGCAACACTGGCCGTCTCTGTCAGGCTGCTAGAGACCGCCCAGCGCAGATGTTGCGCAGGAGAGACACGCTTCAGGCCCTACTCGGGAGCCCCAGGCTCCTTCAGACACGATCATTCTGCGCGCTGAAACGCGTCCACGGGACTGGGGAGACGCAGCTCAGTAGACAGCCCGAGCTCGACGACACTCAGGCTTACTCGATGATCAGAGCTTTGCGGAGTGCAGTGCGGCGGCCGAGTTGAATACTGCCCGACAGCCAGGACTCAGCCTCAGCTTCTCCCGGCGCAGGCAGGCCGTGATGCCGGCAACGTTCGGGATCTCGCTGCTGCAGAGCCGCAGGACATCAGGCGTACACGCCTCGCGCTGTGCAGCCGTAGGCTCGGCTCGGCTGGCTGCCGGAGTGACAAGAGCCAAGGCCGCCAAGCAGAGGCAGGGAAGGGGCAGACGCATGAGGATGACTGCCGAATGAGAGGATGCCCGCGCCTCGATGAGCCGCTGCGCGATGAAGAAGCCGCAGGGTCGGCGCGAAAAATTAACGAGGGCTCAACAAGGCAGCTCGGACTGCCACAGCGGGGAACGCCGATGTCCTGGCAGTTCAAGCTCTGGGGACTTGGTGCGTAAGAGGGCTCGCGCCGTTGAGAGTTCGAGAGCGGCGCCTATTCTTCCCGTCCTCGAGTGCAGAACCGCGCCGCCGAGGGAGAGGGAAGGCCATGGCGTTTTTCATCGGCATCGCTGGTCCCTGGATCGTCCTCATGCTCCTCGATCTATTCTGGACGAAGCGCAGTCTTGAGCTGTCACCAGCGCAGCCGCACCAAAGCTCGCAACGGCGCTTGGAGCATCTGATCCGAAGGCGTGACAAGGTTCACCGGCCGGTTCGGCAACTCTCACCGCTCCCGCGCACCGCCCGTTCTGAAGCGGAGCTGCCTTCATCCAACAGCTACCTATACCGCAGACCTGCCGAGTGACGCCGGAAACCCAGCGCGCTCCCGTCTGCCAGATAGGTCGGGATGCCTGAAGAGATCGCGACCTCGATGAGCGGCGCTGCTACCAGACTGCGGTCAAGCGTATCCGCCGTCCGATGCTCACCTTTCGCTGCACCGGAAGGGCCCGCATTGTGTTCCTGAGAGTTCATCGCTGAGTCAAGCGCTGTCGTGTGCTGGGTGGTACAGGCGGTACAGGTGGTACTCCAAGGGGAAATCTTGGGCGGAGGCGGTACCGGACGGGGGACAAGGCGAGACTGGCAGGTCGGGGACAGGGCCAGTACCACATCGTCCCGCCCCGGTACCGCCTGAGCTCGCCCATTTCCGCTCTGCAGTACCCCTTGTCCCGCCGGTACCACCCAGAAATGGGCCGGGAGCGGGGCATCGTTGGTGTGTGGTACCAGCGGATCCCGCTGGCAGTCCCTGGCTCCTGACCGAGCCAGGCAGGCTGCTGCGGCGGACCAGATTAGCCGCGATAGTCCAGATCATGGTGTCGACGTAGGGCGGAACCAGTAAAACGGCCCTCTTTGTCTGCCGCAGCGACGTTCGCCAAATCACCTACGAGGAGCCGTCATTGCAGGGTCTCGACGGCGATCCCGATCAGAGACGAGAAGCCGTAGTAATCATCAACGACCGCGATGATCGACAGCAAGAGTCCCAAAGCGCCGACGTACAGGACCAGGAATAGGTCTCGATGCTCGCTCTTGGCGAGAGCCAATCCGGCGAACGGGATGCTCTGGAGAGCAAGAGCGGCAGCAACATTCATGGCCGACCTGCATGGCTGTCGCGGAGGGACGTGAACCCGATGCGGAAGGCACGCTTGTTGGAAGCCGAGTCTTCCGCGAGAGCGGTCTGCTGCGGGCGCAGATAGGCGCTGCAGAGCAGGACGAGCCTCCCGGATCCGGGAGGCTCGGGGGCCTGGATTAGGCCAGCTTGACCGATTGACCGTTCGGCACTGCCGCTGTCGTGCCCTCCTCGGCGAGGTAGCGCGCCCGCATCGGCTTCAGCACGAACAGGGCCAGCGCCGCTGCAACGATATTCAGCCCAATGACGATCGCGAACACCGCAGACCAGCCATAAGTCGCCGAGATCAAGCTCGCCACCGGCACCAGGAAGGCGGCCGTGCCCTTGGCGGTGTAGAGCATGCCGGCGTTGGTGGCCGCGAACTTCGAGCCGAAGGTGTCGCCGCAGGTCGCCGGGAACAGCGAGTAGATCTCGCCGAACACCCCGAAATACATCGCCGTGGCGAAGACAAACACCAACGGGCTCGAGCCGTAGCTCAGCAGCAGGATGATCGCCAGGGCGGCCACGCTGAAGGCGATGAACATCGTGTTCTCGCGCCCGATATTGTCCGACACGAAGCCGAAGAACGGCCGCCCGAAGCCGTCGAAGATGCGGTCCAGCGAGATCGCGAAGGTGAGTGCAGCCATCTGCAGGCCGAACAGGCTGACGGGCACGTCCGCCACCTTGAAGTCGTGGGCGATCGGCGCGATCTGGGCGGCCGCCATCAGGCCGCCGGAGGCGACCATCACGAACATCGCGTACATCACCCAGAAGACCGGCGTGCGCACGGCCTCGCGCGGCGTGCGGTCGACCTTCGCCTGGGGCAGGCGCAGGCGCTTGCGCTGGACCGGAACGCTGACGCTCGGCTTGCGTAGGAAGAGGGACAGCAGCACGACAATGATGCCCTGGCCGATGCCGAAATACAGGAAGGCGCTCTCGTAACCGCTGGTGGCGATCATCTTGGCGATCGGCACGACGGTCAGCGCCGCGCCCGCCCCGAAGCCCGCCGCGGTGGCGCCCGCCGCGAGGCCGCGGCGATCCGGGAACCACTTCAGCGCGTTGCCGACGCAGGTGCCGTAGACCGAGCCCGCACCGATGCCGCCCACCACGGCCCCCAAGTAAAGCAGGGTCAGCGATGACGCTTGGGAGTTGATCACCCAGGCGAGCGCGATCATCACGCCGCCGAAGCAGGCCACGAGGCGCGGCCCGTAGCGGTCGACGAACCAGGCCTCGATCGGCACGAGCCAGGTCTCGGTGGCGACGAAGAAGGTGAAGGCCAGCTGGATGGCGGCCCGGCCCCAGTGATGCTTGGCGTCGATCGGGTCGACGAACAGGGTCCAGCCGTATTGCAGGTTGGCGATCATGGCCATGCACAGGATGCCGAAGGCAAGCTGCCACCATTTCGCCGACGGGGCGTCCTGACGTTCCATCCCGGTGTCCTTCATTGCCCAGCGGATCTCGAGCTGATGCGCCATTTTGCACTAAAATTCCTGGGATGCAATATACCAGAGATGAATGTGCGGGCTGGTACGTGCTATTTTGCCAACGGCTACGCCTAATGCGGGTTCGCCTGCATGGAAACGAAGGGCTGAAGAGCAACGCCAGCTCGCTCGTGAAGCCGAGAACGTTGCCTGGAGAGTAACCTTCCCGCCCACGCCGTCATTCAGACAGGGCGCACCGTCGCGACGCAGACACGCTTCCGTACAAAGCCCGACGCTACCGGGTCTGCCGCAAAGTTGGAAGCAGCTTGGGGGTATTTCTGGGGGTATAATTTTTTAGCATCATAGGTTTGTTCTTCTGCTGCAATGACTTGCGTCTGTGATGTGATGTCCTCCGTCTCCGCCACTCGATTTTTGTTATAAAGATCAACCCCTTATTCCGACAGCTGCGAGGCTGTGCAGGTCCTTGGCGAGGCCCGTGATCTCGGCGGCTGCGTCCCGCGTGGCCGAGGCGCCGTGGCCGCGGGTGTCGTCGCGCAGGACCCGGTGGCACCCGCGCAGCCGTGCCGCGACGCCATCCCACATCGCGAGCGTCGTCCCGAGGGAGAAGGCGACGACCGGTCCGGAATCAGGCCGACGGCGGCCTCGGCCCGCACCATCGCGGAAGACGCCTGCCGCATCGCCGAAGGCAGCGCGCATCCGAGCGGTCGCGAAGAGGGGTCCGAGGATCGCGGAAGCGAGGGCCGAGAAGGTCATCGGTCGAGACCGAGGCGGTGTCGGGCCTCGGCGGGCGTCGCGACGCGGCGGCCGTGGCGACCCACGGCCTCGGCGGCCAGCGCGACCAGCTCGGCGTTGCTGGCGGCCAGCCGGTCCTTGGCCACCCGGATGTTGTCCTCCAGGCCGGTGCGCACCGCGTCCGCGCCGCGGGCCAGCGCCCAGTCCATCACCACGGCCTGGTTGCGGCCGATCCCGGCGGCCGTCCAGGTCGCCTCGGGCAGGATCCGCCGGGTCTCGGCAAGCAGGATGTCGAGCAGGTGCTCCTCCGCCGGCATCGCGTTCTGGACGCCCATGACGAACTGCACGTGCGGCGCCTCGTCGATCAGGCCCGCCTCCACCAGGCGCTTGGCGCCGTGCAGGTGCGAGAGGTCGAAGATCTCGATCTCGGGCCGGACGCCGTGCTGCCTCATCTGGCCGGCGAGGTCGGTCACGAGGCTCGCGGGATTCTCGTACACAATGGTGGGAAAGTTCACCGATCCGGTGGACAGCGAGGCCATGTCGGGCCGGTGCTTCAGCGACAGGCCGCGCGCGGCCGGGTCGCGCCCGCGGCCGCCCGTCGAGAACTGCACGATCATCCCGGGGCAGTGCTTGCGCAGCCCGGCCTGCACGGCGGCAAACCTCTCGGGATCCGAGGATGGCGACTCGTCGTCGTTGCGCACGTGGATGTGGCAGAGCGTGGCACCCGCCTCGAAGGCCTGGTGCGTCGACTCGATCTGCTCGGCCACGGTGATCGGCACGGCCGGATTGTCCTTCTTGCGCGGCACCGAGCCGGTGATCGCCACGGTGATTACGACAGAATTCAGGGACATCCTGGCCTCCTGTTCCGGCATCGGCTCATCAGAGATCGAGAAAGACCGTCGCGCCGGCCCCGAGCATGCCCGCGGGCAGGGACGTCCGGCAGACCCCATGGAACCCGTCGCAGCCGGCGATGAAAACGCGGGCGAGCCGCCGCTCGCCCGCCGCGGTCCGGTAGCTAACGCTTGGCCCGTCGCCGTCGACCCCCGTGGGGCCGTACGTCCTGCGCCTCGAAGGCGACCGGCAGACGCGCGACGACAGGCCTGTCCTATCCCCCGGCGGCGATGAGTTGCGGCGAGGGCCGGTCCCGCTCGCATCGTGATCGAGACCGGCCGTCGGCTCGCGACACGCACGAACCCGAGCGCGGGGCGCCGGATCCGGCGCCGAAGCGACGGCTTCTCGTCAGGCCGCGCGGATCGTCGCGAGGACGCAATCCACTTCGCTGCTCAGGTGCACGGATTGCCGCGATAGCGGCGAAGCCGCATCCGGAACCCGGCCGGCTGCCGATTCGGTCCGCTCGGCGACGCCCGCCACGCCCGCGACGTTTGTCGTGACGTCGCCGGCGCGTTCGTTGACCTCGGTGGCGACCGCCGACGAAGGAGGGCCTCAACCGCGTCCGTTCGCTCAGGCCGTCGCCGGCGCCGCGACCTGGAGCTCGGCCGCCATCGCGTCCCGCATCAGGAATTTCTGCGCCTTGCCCGTCGCGGTCAGAGGATAGGCTTCGACGAAGCGGACGTAGCGGGGCACCTTCTGGTGCGCGATCCGGTCCTTGCAGAACAGGCGCAGCTCCTCGGCCGTCAGGGCCGCGCCCGGGTGCAGGATCACCCAGGCGCAGAGCTCCTCGCCGAGCCGGTCGTCGGGAACGCCGAAGACCTGAACCTCGCGGATGGCCGGGTGACGGTACAGGAACTCCTCGATCTCGCGCGGATAGACGTTCTCGCCGCCGCGAATGACCATGTCCTTGATCCGGCCGACGATGTTGCAGAATCCCTCGTCGTCGATGACGGCGAGGTCGCCGCTGTGCATCCAGCCCTCGCCATCCTTGACGGCCGCGGTCTGGACCGGGTCGTTCCAGTAGCCGAGCATGACCGAGTAGCCCCGGGTGCAGAGTTCGCCCGGCGCGCCGCGCGGCACCGTCGATCCGGTGCCGTCGACGATCTTGACCTCCAGATGCGGATGGACGCGCCCGACCGTCGACACGCGGCGCTCGAGGCTGTCGCCGATGCCGTTCTGGAAGCTGACGGGGCTCGTCTCCGTCATGCCGTAGGCGATGGTGACGTCGCTCATGTTCAGCTTCTCGACCACCTGCTTCATCACGGCGATCGGACAGGGCGAGCCGGCCATGATCCCGGTCCGCAGGCCACTGAGATCGAGCTTTTCGCGATCGACGTGTTCGAGCGCGGCGATGAACATCGTCGGCACGCCGTACAGCGTCGTGCAGCGCTCCTCGGCGACCGCCTGCAGCGTCCTCACGGGATCGAAGCCCTCCCCCGGATAGACCATCGCGGCGCCGCTCGTCAGGCAGGCGAGGTTTCCCATGACGAGGCCGAAGCAGTGATAGAGCGGGACCGGAATGCAGATGCGGTCCTCGTGACCGAGCTCCATCGCGCGGCCGACGAAATAGCCGTTGTTGAGGATGTTGCGGTGCGACAGGGTCACGCCCTTCGGCGCCCCGGTCGTGCCGCTCGTGTACTGGATGTTGACGGGGTCGTTCCGGTCCAGGGAGGTGGCGAGCGTCTCGAGGGCCTCGACGCCGGCGGCTTCCCCGAGCGCCTCGAGCTCCGCGAAGGCGATCGCGCCCGGGATCGGATCGGGGCCGAGCTGGATGAGGCGGCGCAGCCCGGGCAGCCGCGCCGCCTGAAGGCGTCGGTCGACCGCCACGTCGAGTTCGGGCGCGACCGCGCGGATCATGGCGCGGTAATCGCTCGTCTTGAACGAAGGCGCGAAGACGAGTGCGGCGCAGCCCGAATGGCCGAGCGCGTATTCAAGCTCGGCGACGCGGTAGGCCGGATTGATCGTCACGAGGATCAGCCCGGCCTTCGCCGCGGCGAACTGGATCAGCGTCCACTCGTAGCGGTTGAGCGACCAGATGCCGATCCGGTCGCCGGGCACGAGGCCGAGCGCCAGCAGCCCGGCCGCGACCGCTTCGGAATGCTGCCGGAGCGCCCGCCAGCTCATCCGGACATCCTGCCCACGGTCGATCAGCGCGGGTTCATCGCCCCACCGTGCCGCCGCCCGGTCGAGCGCTTCTCCGATCGTGATCTCCAGCAGGACCTCGTCACAGGCGCCCACGACATGACTCAGCACAGCGCTCTCCATCTGGCGATACCGCCCCGAAGGCAGGAGCATTTCGATTGCTAGAGGATAGATTTCCTATAAAGTGACCGCAGGACCGGGCGCGCGTCGAACGGAGGCTTCAGGCGCGGGACGGCTCCCTCTAAAGGCTCAGATCAGAACATCGACCGTGCCGATTCGACTTCGCTGACGATGAAGTCGATCGCGGTTCGCACGTGACGCAGCTCGCGCATCGAGGCATGCACGAACAGGTACAGGGGGAGGACGACCGGGAACGCACCGGTCAGGATCTGAACCAAGGCCGGCTCCTGGTCTCCCAGGAAGACGGGCAGCACGCTGATGCCGCCGCCGCCGATCGCGACCTGCATCTGCGCGATGTAGTTGCTGCACCCGATCACCGGCCCCGTCCGCGTGCCGATCCGATCGGCGTATCTGAGCTCGTCCCAGTAGATCAGGTCGTCGACCCAGCCGATCAGGTCGTGGTCGGCGAGGTCGCCGAACGACAGGATCGGCGGGTGCTCGGCGAGATAGTCCGGGCTCGCATACAGGCCGAGCCGGAGATCGACGAGCTTGCGGCTGTAGAGCCGGCCGTCGGTCGGCAAGCTGATGCCGGTCGCGATGTCGGCCTCGCGCTTCGACAGGCTGAAACCCCGGGTCAGCGCGACGAGGTCGACACGCATGCCCTGCAGCGCGGCGCGGAGCCGCGGGAGCCTGCGCCCGAGGAAGTAGGCGCCGAACGCGTCGCTCGATCCGATCCGGAGGGCTCCGGCGGGCTTGTCGGTGAACTCGTCGATCTGCGCCTTGGCGCCGATGACGCTCATCTCGATCCGCTCCGCCGGCTCGACGAGGGACTCGCCCGCGGCGGTGAGCCGATTGATCCTCCTCTGAATGAGTGGACACCTCTGCTACGCTCCCATGGGGGCTGGAAGGTGTCTGATGGGGACAACGAAACGAACGTTCACGCCGGAGT
>NZ_JBAWTG010000163.1:0-9227 GCF_037106235.1 Methylobacterium nigriterrae
CGGCACCCTCCCCAGGAAGAGGTAGACGTCTCTGCGGAGAGCCAGTCAGCGACCTCCCACAGGGAACGACAGGCTAGAGCACCTACCGCGACCGCCGGGTGGGACAGGCGACGACCTTCAGCACGTAGCCGTCCCCCGCCTTGACCGTCATCCAGCCGCCCATCCGGCCCTCCTTCTCGTCCTGCGAGACGTCAGTGGCCGTAAGGGTGTCGCCGGGTTTGACCCAGACGCCGAGTTCCCAGTTCAAAGCGGCCGGGCGCACGGGCCCGACGAGGAGCCCGCCAGCCGGATTGGGCCGAACCAGGGCACTGCCGATATCTCTGAGGCTGTCCTTCCCGGGGATCCACTGTTCAATGTCTATCCGGGTCGGGCTGGTCACGGGATTTTGCCGCTCAACCTTGAGGGTGGCGCGCTCGATACGGCAACCGCCCTCAGGCCGGGGCTTGGGCTTGGGCTTAGGGGCCGGCGTGCCGACTGGGCCGCCGGGCTGCAGGCAGTCGAGTGAGAGCACCAGCCCTCCGGTGGTCGGGTACCGTTCGAGGACTAGCGCTTCGGCGGCACCCGTGCGCTGTTCCAGGGCGCGATCTCGCTGGCCCCAGACCAGCCTCGGTGGCCGCTCGGAAGCCTTGGGGTCGAGCGCGAACCCGTTCTCGAAGATGCGCCCGCGGATGCTGAACCGAATCTTGGCCCAGCCGTGGCCGCTGGCGAACTTGTGGATCCGGTAGCGCTGCCCGATGAAGTCGGGCGTCTCGACCCTACCCGTATCGATGGCGCCCGCCCGGCAGGCACGAGGCGACCAGGGCTGCTGGGCATGGCTGGCCCCGTGCATTTGGTAGGGAGGGTCGGGCTTGCGTGCGGCCTCAGGTGCGGGCGTGGCCGTGCTGGAGGGGGAGGCCCCCTGGGACGAGCCAACCGAGCCGGAGGCGAGGAAGAGGATCAAGATCCAGAGAGGGCCTTTGAGGGTTTCGCGCTTCATGACATGGATGGGGTGCCGGACGCCAAACGCCAGCATTTGTACCCAAGTGACTGACGTCAATGGGTTTTTGGTCAGATCATCAAATCGCGTCAGACACTCCACAGCTCCGTGAATGCATGCCTCTGCACCTCCTTGCGTGTCAAATCGCTAAGGCACTCTGACGGGCCTTGCGGAACCGGCACTGCGCACCTCGCGCAACAGCAGCCCTCACCAGCTGCCCTTGCCCTGACGCTTGGCGCTGCTGAGGGCCCCCAATGCGGTGAGCGCTGCGAGCAGCAGGACAGCCACCCCCAGAGACCGAGCAGCATCAGATCACTCCGAGACGTGAGCCAATCCATGTTGCCGTGGACGAGCATCAGCAGGAGGGCGATGGGTGGGCAAAACGCGCCCGTGAGGAAGACGAACATCCCGAGCCGTCGCATCGCCCATCTCCCCTGCCGCGGTGGACCTTGTCTGTCCGCGCCTCACGCCTCGGCTTGGCCGGCAACCTTCGGCTTGCGTCTGCCCTTCGGCTCAGATGAGGGGGCGGAGCCACCTGCAGACTTCCGGCGCTGCTGGCCGAGCCCGAGGGCCCGGGCCAGTTCGGAGCGCCGGGCCGAGAAGTTCGGGGCTGTCGCGGGGTAGTCCACCGGCAGGCCATAGCGGGCGCGGTACTCCTGCATGCTGAGCCCATGCCGGGTCAGGTGCCGCTTGAGGGTCTTGTAGGGCTTGCCGTCGATGAAGGAGATCAGCGCATCCGGCGTGATCGATTTCGTGATCTGAGCCGGTGTAGGCTTCTCGACGTTGCCGGCCGGTTCCGCAGTCTTGCCCAGCCCGGACAGCGCGGCGTGCACGCTGACGATCAGATCCGGCAGGTGAGCGGCCCAGACGGAATTCTTTGAGACGTAGGCCGAGACGATCTGAGCCGTGACGTCGACATGGATTGTCGACGGCACCCCGGGGTCTTCTTTCACGGCTTTTCCTCCGATCACTCATTGATGATCGAAGCCTCAGTGCGAGTGCACCCAGAGCACAATCACTCTTTGGGAGACATCATCCGCCATTCCGGCGAAAGCGGGCCTGTCTCGGCGCATTGCGGTTTTCTACTGATGCACGTCGGCGCGCCCCAGTGCTCCGACCCGCGCCGCGCCTTGACGCCCCGGTCCGAACGCCAGACGATCTGTTATCTTACGTTCGGGGGCGGGGACGTGATCGCCATGGACGTGGTCGTTACGCCCGTGAGGGACGAGGACGCGTGGTGGCTCACCGACCGGCTCGGGGCGCCCCTCGGCGCAATCCGGAACCCGCCCGGGACGGACACGTTCACCATTGTGGCGGAGCCGGAGAGCCCGCTCTACGGCATGCCCGCCCATCACGCCTCCCTCGACGCCGCCTTGGCGGCCATCGAGCAGCACACGGGCGGCGTCTGCGAACTCAATCACGACCTGAAGGACTGACTGTCGTGCATTCGGAGGCGAGACCATGGACGTCGTCGTGACACCAGTCGGGGCGCCCAGGTCGGCCGGCGGCACGTGGCGCCTGGAGGACCGGCTCGGGCACGTGCTCGGCACGATCCGGCAGACCCCGCGGTCAAACGAGTTCACCGTCGTGCCGGAGCCCGGAGCCCGGCTCGGTGGTCCGTATATCCTCTATCCCACCCTCGATGCTGCCATGTGGGCCATCGAGAGGCACCTCGACGGCGCCTGCGAACTCGTCAGCGGCCCGGAACACTGAACAGATGCCTTCCCTTCCCATGCTCGCGGAGCCCCGCACCCGCACTCCTCACGTCCGGCGGGTGTCAGTCACATCCCGGTAGGTAGCCACAGCAAGGCCGGCCGGCGGCTGCTCGCACCCGTGACACCGCACCCGCCGGGCGACCTCAACCACATCCTCGCCGGGGGCCGCGTCCAGTTCCTCCCAGGTCTGATGGGTCCCACTCCCGCATTCCGGGCAGCGCAGGATGCGCAAGCCACGGTAGCCGCTTGCACGCCAGTCCGAGACCGTGCGCACCTGCGCAAGGGTCATAAAGCCTCTCCCTGAGCTCGAAAGGAGGCGCTCATACCTGCGCTCGATCACAGGGAGAAGTCGGCCGCACTCGGCCTGTCGCATGCGTACCTGCGCCTACCGCATGGAACAGGCCCCACGTGACGGGCCCACGCCCGACGCTGAATGGGACCCATCTACGGCCTTCAGGCTGCCAAGGCCGCCTCAGGCTGGGAAAACGCGGTCAGAACGCCGAAGAACGCCTGGGCCCTGCGGCTTGCGGCAGTCGCCGCCTCGCTGGTGGTGAAGCCCTGCGAGTCGACCACATCGCCATCCGGTCCGATGCAGACCAGGAGCCACGGCATTCCCGACCCGGATGGCGGGTACACCGCGAAGCGATAGCTGCTGGTAGCGGTGTCGATCTGCCCGGACATGTCGGCCTCCCTGTCGGTGGCCCCCAACACTGTCTGAACACCACAGGCTCGCAGGCGCACGTTGGCGGTGCGCTGGCTCACAACCAATCGGTTCGGGCACGATGATCCCGTAAGCTACGGGCAGTTAAGCACGTCTGCGACCATCAATTCGTGCAACCGGAACCCAGACAATTTGATGCAATTTTGCGCTCCATCCTTCACGGGGCGAGGCGGATGCTCATCCCATCAACACGGGAGATGAACATGCGTCAGTTCAAAGCTGCTCTGGTCGCCGTTGCGGTTCTGGCTAGCACCGGCCTCGTAGCTCGGGCCGAACTCTCAATGGCCCAGAGCGGCTCCGTCATGATGGACGAGGCTTACGCTCAGATGGGCGGCTTGCCCTTCCGGGTGACGGATCTGCCGGCGCATCCGGCCAAGAAGGCCTGAGATAACTCTCTGGAGGCGCGAAGGCTTTGGTCCTCGTCGCTTTGAGTGTGCTGTGCCTTGTCCTGGGCACGAGCCTCGCCTACGCCGCCGATCGTGTTCCAGACCGGCAAGCGGCTCTCGAGGGCGTCGGCGGCTCTCTGATCGTTGGAGGCCTCTTCCTGATCGGTAGTGGGCTGCCGCTGCTCCGCTAGGATGAATCGGCGCCGAAAAGGGACCCACCGCTTCTCCCCACGGCCTACCTACATCCCGATCAGATCCGCCTGAACCTCGACGAGATAGTCGGCAAGCCTGCGGGTGACGGCAGGATCGGCACATTGGACCCAGACAGGCGCCGGGAGCGCAGTTGCGGGCAGCCGGCGCAGGACCGTTTCAGCCATGATGGCTGCGTCCCTCTCGTCCGAGAAGGCCAGCAGGCGCGCGCCCTGAGGCGTGCCGATCATGATGGCGATGTCGGCCATGCGTCGCTTCTGCCCAGAGAAGCCGTTGCTCCTGAGTGGAGCAGGTGAGCAACGAACCCGTGTGTCTCTCCGCTACCGCAAGTAGGTCCTGCGAAGCAGACGCTCAACACGCGGATGAGCAGCCGCGATCAGCGCAACGGCGCCGGCCGCTCCTGTGAGCATCACGATGGCTGCAAGATCCAACATGCCCGCAGCATCTGCCCGGTGGCAGGCCTCGGCTACGTGACGCGCTGCCCTGGGTCAGCTTGCCTCACTGACGGGCGCGCATCGTGCGGCGGCCTACGCCCCAGCCGATCCCGCAGCCAGCAAGGTACAGCCCCATAGCCGCAAGAGCTGCGCGTTCGGCTGCGATGAAGTCCGGCAGGGCTGACACCGTGCTCTCCTCGACCAGAGTGACTCCGTTAGGCGCTGCGCCCTGTAGAATGGGCTCACCTCCGCGAACGATCAGCCACCGACATTTCTGGGCCGGATTGAGCGGGTCGAGGCCACCGGCGAGGCAAGCTGGCAGAGGCCGCGCTTCCCAGACCGCGTAGCTCGCCAGGGCAAGTGCGATCAGCAGGCAGGGTATGGCTAAGGTCAGACCCAGGTAGTGGCCCCATCTGGGTACGCGCATCGGCGCCAGCTCCGCCGTTCGTCAAAGCGTCCGGCCGTATGCCCTCATGGCATAGCTGTCACCGGCTTCGCCATCTGCGCCGATTCTGGTGAGCCACTGAGCTGAAGGCAATCCTGCCGTTTCGGCAGCTTCTTGAACGGTGCCGCTGGCCTCGTTGCCCCCGGAGTTAACACCCTCGTATCCGTGGGGTGCAGGCTTTTGCACCCTCCCCCCTTGGCTGCCGTCCCCCGGGCGCGACGCATCCAGGCTTGCCACTCGCGACTGATGATCCGGATCAGGTTGGGATCGCTCCGGCGGCCTTGGTGCCGACGCTCCTGGATGGTCAGCAGCCCGTCGCCCTCGGCCAAGCGGATGGCGCTCTGGGCCAAGCGCCGGCACACCCCTGCCCTGGCGGCAATGGCGTCAATGCAGAGCCCGCACACGCCCTTCTCGGCCACCTCGTCGGCGACGATGCGCAGGACGGCGAGTTCCCCGGTGGTGAAGCGGGCAGCGAGAGCGGGCGGCATCGGACCGGAGCAGGCCAGCAGGCGGCGCCGATCTCGTGAAGCGATCCGGTTGGGCGAGGAGGGCCGCTTGCGAGGTGGAAACAGGCTCACACGGCCGGCAGGAATGCCCACGGGCACAATCCCGGCCCGGATGCTGCTGCGGCGCTCGTGCAGGCGCTCAGCGAGCCTCTGAGCGCCCGCATCGTCCACAGCACCGGAAGCATGCGCCTGCCACACCTGGCGGGACAGCTCGTCCATCTGCGCCAGCGTTCGGGCGCCCGCGATGGCAGCCCCCATCGTCTCGCGAAACATCGTTCACAGCCCTGCTCGGGCCGCGTCAAAGCAGGGGCACGCACGGCATGCGCACCCGGCAAAAGGCAAAGCGCCATCGTCTCGGGAAGCGAACCCGATTGACTCCTGAGCGGAGCTGTGATGTCTGGGGAGCAGCGACGCGTGCCCAGAGCACCATTCGATTTTCGACGGCCTCACCCTTGCCGGGGTGGGGCCGTTGGCGTTTTGGGCTTAGGTCTTCGTCGCGGCGGTCTCCTTCCCCGGCTCACGACTCGCGGGAGCGAGCCTGCCGGACATGCCATGTCGCGTGGCCAGGACGGTTAAGTCAACGCCGGCACGGCCGCGCCGGGCTGGCTTGAACCAGCAGCCCCCTCGTGCTCGTCTCCAGCGCGTGATCAAGTCCGAGCTTGTCAGCCGCCTCGCGGATCTGAACCCGCACCTTTACGAACGCAACTGCGAGGCCATCGTGAACGCGGTCCTCGGCCGGATCGTGGAAGCGCTAGCGGACGGTAAGCGGGTAGAGCTGCGCGGCTTTGGCGCCTCCACGACCAAGACCAGGCGCCCTCGACAGGGCCGCAACCCCGACTTGCCCGCTGACAGGCTGGCCCGCTGGCTCGCCTGCTAACTGACGCGCTATCCCGCAAGCGCGCTGACGCGCTTGCTCGCTGCCCGGCAAGCGACCTGCCCAGCTGGCTCGGCAGCTTCCCAGCGCGCTGTTCCGCTGGCGCGCTTGCGTGCTGCGGCGCTGGCCGGCTGGTGAGATGGCCTGCTTGTCGGCTTGCTGGCTGGCTCGCTGTCGTGCTGCGGCGCTGGCCGGCCAGCACGCTGGTCCGCAGGCTTCGCAGCGCGATGGCTTAACAGCTTGTTAACTCGCTTGGCCGCTTGCTTCGCAGCCGAACAGCTCGAAAGGAAGCCATCCGATGCGAACCCTGTCGCTCGTCTCCCAGAAGGGGGGCGCCGGCAAGACGACGCTCTCCATCCACCTCGCCGTGGCCGCCCACATGGCCGGCCTCTCGGCCGCCATCGTGGACCTCGACCCCCAGGCGAGCGCGTGGAAGTGGAGCAAGCGCCGGGACGCGGAGCCCTTCGCCGCGACTGCTACCGCCGAGCAACTCGAGGACGTGCAGGCCCGGGCCAGGGTCGGCGGGCTGGACCTGCTCATCGTGGATTCGGCGCCCCACGCCGACCGGCCGGCGATCATCGCCTGTCGCGCGGCCGACTTCATTCTGGTGCCCTGCAAGCCCTCGATCATGGACGTGGACGCGATCGCGGCGACGCTCGACATCACGGCGTTCGCCAAGCGCCCGTGCGCGGTGGTGCTGAACGACTGCAACACCACCACCGACGCCGACCTTGCCGGCACCCGGGACGGCCTCGCCGACCGCGGCGTGCCGCTCTACCCCGGCGCGCTCTACCACCGGGTCGCCTTCTCGCGCCCGCTGTCGGGCGGCCTATGCGCTCAGCAGGGCGAGCCCGGGGGGAGGGCGGCCCAGGAGATCGACGCGCTGTTCGCCTGGACGATGGGCCAGATCGGCGTCGAGCTGCCGAGGGCCGCGGCATGAGCGCAGCCATGAAGTTCGACATCCGCAGTGCCACCAAGGATGCGGTCGCGACCAACCCAGTGGCCGACCTGCGCAAGCTGGTCGAGCCGCCCGCAGAGTCCCAGGAGGCGACAGAGCCCAAGGAGGCGAAGGCCAAGAGGCCGGCGGCGCGCAAGGGTGGGAAGGGAGTCACGATCTGGCTGGACCCCGACGTCTGGTATCAGCTCCGGCTCTTGAGCCTGAAGCGCCGCGAGACAACTCAGGACATGGTGGCCGGCTGGATCTCGCGCGAGCTGGAGAAGGCCGGGTCCCTGGAGCCCTAGACACGCAAAAAGGGCCGGCGGGGCTTTCCCCAACCGGCCTGCAATGGGTCGATGACGAAGACTAAACGTCGAGGGTGAGCGCAGCGCAAAGCCTAATCCAGATCGTCAGTTATACGGCGATAGAAACGCAAAGATTGCCGTACAGGTCGCCGAGGACTTTCTCGCTCTCCGAAGCAACGTCATCGTCGAAGAGGGCGGATCCGCGGATATTCACGGCATGGTCAACGGCGCCGTCATCAACAACGGCGGGGATGTTTCGATCTACGGCGCGGTGGAGTCCGTGACCGGCACCCATGCGTCGCACCTCGATCCGCACGCCGTCGTTCAGCACTGAGCCGCGCCTTCTCAGGCAGCTAGCCGGACCAGTCTCGAGGCCGCGGCCGGGCGGGAGCGCGGCGCCCGATCGCGGTCAACATCGCGGCCATACCCGAGCTGCGGGACCACGAAAGGCGGTTCTGAGACGGGTAGGGGTCACCGACCGGCGCTCCACTCTGGGGTCGCCTTCAGCGTGCGCGGCCGATGCCTGCCACCCTCCCAACAGGGCGCACGGTGATGCTGCGCCTCGGGGCAGGGGCCGGCAATCGTTCGGAGCGGACAGACGAGAGCGAAAGCCGACGACGTGGACCGTCCGGGGATGAATGGTCCGCGTCGTCGGACCGGCCTCTGGTGGGGGCTTTCGCGCAGCAGCCGGCGCCGGTCAGCTAGCGCTATGGCCAAGCTCGTCAACCGGCCCGCACTGGGCTTGTCGCAAACCCGAGCCCGCCGTCATTTACGGGTCGTTAGCCATACCCGCTCAGCTTGCCGCCTCCGCTTTGGAGCCGGTCCATGATCCTGTCCGCCATCGCCGCGAAGCTGAAGCAGCGCTCGAAGGCCGACTTCAGGGGGCGGCACTTCGAGGCGACTCTCATTGTCCAGGCCGTCTCCTGGTACCTGCGCTATCCGTTGAGCTACCGCGACATCGAGGAGTTGTTTCTGGAACGCGGCCTGGAGGTCGATCACAGCACGCTGAACCGCTGGGTGCTTGCCTACGCGCCGCTGATCGAGAAGCGCTTGCGGCAGTTCCGCAAGCCGCATTGCGGGTCAATTCGAATCGACGAGACATACATCCGGGTCCGCGGGCAGTGGCGCTATCTGTACCGAGCCGTCGACAAGCACGGCACGCCTGTGGACTTCCTGCTGACCGCCAACCGCGATCTGGACGCGGCCAAGCGGTTCTTCCGCAAGATGCTCGACGATCAGCCGCTGCTATCGCCCGACCGGATCGGCACGGATGGTGCCGGCACCTATCCACCGGCCATCGTCGCGGCGAGGAAGAGCGGCCTGCTAGCCTGCAACCCCATCCACCATGTCACCAAGCACCTGCAGCAAGGGATCGAGAGCGACCACTTCCGGGTCAAACGGCCGATGCCCCGCGTGGGCGGCTTCCAATCATTCGTCACGGCGCGGCGCACGATCCAGGGCTTCGAGGCCATGCTGTGGCTGCGCAAGGGCTTCGGCTTTGCCGGCGTGTGGACCATCTGCGAGCAGAACCAGCTGCTGGCCGTCTGCTTCGGACTTCCCGTTGCGAACAAAGCATGAAAGCAGGGCAGCAGAGTCCCTTCTGCGGCCTGTAGCCGAGCTTGCGACATGTGTGGACGCCCCTTTAGGAGCAAGAGAAATCTTCAAGAGCGGTGTGGCACGTGGTCGGGTGCTGACATGTGTGCGGCCTTTGATGCGGC
>NZ_JBAWTG010000164.1:0-9146 GCF_037106235.1 Methylobacterium nigriterrae
AACGGGCCGGTTATGATTGGAGAATAACGGTGTTGTCCGTGTCTCACTCTCGGTCGTGATTGGTCCCCGGCGCGGCCCATCCCGCCCCGGCGCGGTTTCACGCACCGACATCCACGGCGAGGGGGGCCATTTCAGGCCCGTACTGCCCTGTCATGAGCCGCCGGCCCCCGATGTGTCAGCGAGACTTAGGCGGGCAAACCGTTCTACCTGCACCGCGAAGCGGACCGGCCTTGGTATGAACCAGACAAGAACGTGATTGGACTCTGGGCAGGTTGTGTCCGTGTTAGTCGGGGACAACAGGTGCATTTCTATAGAGATCATCTTCCTCTTGTCCCTGTTATGCCCGTGTTGCCCCTCCAGCGACGACCGAGCATCTCACGTCGCTTGCGGGGCAGCTGAGCCAGCCGGGCCCCTGCAGACCGTGATCGCGTAGGTATGGCCGAGATCGTCCAAGCCGCGGTCGATGACGCGCTGCTCGATCCCGTCCAAGGCCGCCGTGACAAGCCTTCTCGGGAAGCACACCGCTGGATCCGCCGCACGACCAAACAGGGCGCGACTCGGAATGGCCGATCCTGGCCGGTAGCGGTCTGTCCGCTTCGTGTCTCAAGCTGAGGGTTAGCGGACGTTCGGCGCGGCTCAGATGAAGGCCTCAGAGTGCCCCGATGCACATACTCAAAACGTCCTTTGGCGAGGCGGCGATGACCTCGTGGCCGCCCTGACGCAATGGCGACGGTCGTCGAGCCGATCAGGCCGGTGCCGCCGACGATCTTCATGATCCGTCTTCCTGTCGGTGACTGGAGGTCGTTGACCATGCTCTCCCGGACGGATGGGTCACTCGTGTCATCCTGCAGCGATCCTCGTCCGTTCCGAGCGCCTCAGCCATCGCTTCGCCCGCGACTGTGAGCAACCGCGCCGTGTGATACATCGCTGCGAGCAGGGGCTCCACCCGCAGCGCTTCCTTAGCCGCACGGTGACCAGGGAGTTGTTCCGCAGCGCATTCCGCCACGGCAAGGGGAAGGGCCGTGACAAGTGGACAAGCTCTTCATGCTGCCCAGCACGATCACAAACAATGGTCTGCGTGCCTGGGGTCACATCGATCGAACAAGGCCGTCGGCATCGTCTAGCTTCTGCCAAGCGCGCACGCCATCAGTCACACGTTCGTAGAAGTGAACTGGTCCCACCGCAGCCTCTATTCCGCCGAGCCGCATTCGCTCTTTCACGTTGTCACGGACACGAGCAAAGGCGAAGGTCATGCCTTGACGCTGCAGTTGCAGGATGCATTTCAGCAAAGCGTCGCACGCGCTTGTGTCGAGCAGGTTCACCGACCCTGCATCCAGCAGCACATGTTTCGTCGGCGGGCGGCTTGCAGCCAAAGCCGCCTTCAGCTCGTCGTTGAAATGGCCGATACTGGCAAAGAACAGATCGCCGCCGGCCCGCCAAATAAGTAGCCCAGGAAAGGTGACCGCCTCCGGGTGTCGCTGAACGCTGCGGTAAGCCTCTGTGCCCGGCAATTGACCCAGCACCGCGACGTCCGGGTGGCTGGTTCGATAGATCAGGAGCAACAACGACAACACCACCCCAAGGGCGACCCCCTGCAAGACACCAAGTGTCAGTTCTCCGGCGATGACGATGAGGGAAATAACAAATTCCCAGCGGTTCCGAACAAACAATGTACGCAAGTAACCGGTGTTGGTAAGGTGAAGCATCGCTGCGATTACGATGGCGCCAAGGGCCGGGTACGGCATGCCGCGGAACAATGGCGTCAGCAGCACGAGCGTGAGAAAGCAAAATACCGCCGCGACGAGGTTCGCGATCTGGGTCCGAGCCCCAGCGGCGATCGCCACAGAGGTCTTGGACAAGCTGCCGACGACAAGAAAGCCGCCGAACAGGCCGCTCAGAATGTTGGCGGGCCCATGCGCAATCAGCTCCTGGTTCGGGTCGATGACGTCGTCATCTTGGGCGGCGGCCTTCGCCCCGCCCAGCGCCTCGGCGTAGCCGACAAGGACGATGGCGAGCGCGCCAGGCACGAGGGCTTGCAGGGTCGCAAGGTCAAAGACTGGTAAAGCCATCCGGGGCAGACCTGACGGAAGATCGCCGACCATGTGTATGCCGGTGGCTTCGCCGCCGAGAAGGCGAACGAGCACCGTAGCGACCATTGCGACAACCAAGGCCGCGGGGATACGAGGCGCAAAGTGGCGAAGCGACAGCATTGCCGTCAAGCTGAGCACGCCGGTCAGCACAGGAGCGAGCGAAGCATCTCCCAAGTGCTGCAACACGAACCAAAGTTTCGTGAAAAAGTCGCCCGACGCGCCATTAATCCCCAGCAGATGCGGAACCTGTCCGGCGATCGTGACGAAGACAAGTCCTTCGATGAATCCACGCATCACCGGAGTGGGAATAAAGGTTGCTACCCACCCCATGCGCAGCACGCCGAACAGCAGAAAGAATGTGCCGATCAAGATGGCAAGGGTGGACGTGAGTGCGTTGAACGCCCCTGTTCCCTGTGCCGCAATGGCGCCCACGGTCACGGCCGAGATCAGGCCAGTCGCGGTATCCGGACCGACGACCAGCAGACGGGAGCTGCCGAGCAGTGCATAGGCAACCAGGGGCGGGACGATCGTGTAGAGGCCCATGATAGGCGGCACGCCGACAATACCGGCATAGGCCATTCCTTCCGGCACCATGACCGCCCAGAGCGCGAGGCCAGCGAGAACATCTGCGGCCAACCATTCGCGCCGGTAGTCTGGAAGCCACTCAAGGATGGGAAGGATCCGCCGTGCATTGGGGGCGGGGCCAGCCGAGATGGTCATGAACGTTCCCCTCGCCCATCCTCTACTCGAGGGCGGTGGAGTAAGGGTGACGGGCGCAGGGTAAGACATTGATGTGGCTTAGGGACTGGGTGCTGATGCCAACATCCGTCACCCGATCGCGACTGCCACGCCCGCCATGTCCGATCCTACGGCGTTGCCGTTCGCGTTTCCATCCGTGCGGGGCCGGAAGGTCGCAGCCGCCCTTTGACGGCGGACGCCTGACTGGCCTGCCGTCCCACGGTGGTCCAAACTCGCGCTGGGTCACGGTCGGCTCCTCACGCCTGGTTCCCGAGTTCGTCTATCCGGATCAGGGTTCGCCGGAGCACCTCGAAGATGACGGCGGTCGACCAGCCGAACAGCAGGATGCCGTTCATCGCGGCAACTGGGCCGAGAAGGCGCCAGTGCACAACCGGCACGATGTCTCCATAGCCCAGAGTTGTGTAATTCACGAAGGCGAAGTACAGGAGATCAGAGCCGTCCGGTCCGGCTCCGGTCATTCTATAGATGATTGTCCAAATCAGGATCTCCAGCGCGTGCGCTACCATCAAGACCCAAACCACAGCTGACATGATCATCGACAGTGATGCAATGCTGTGCTTCCTGATGTTAACGTGGGCCTTAACGACCTTTATGATCGTAGCCATCGTGAATGAATGGATGACAATGTTGCAGGTGCTTGCAACTGCGCCAACTGCCAATTGAACTACCATCTCGACCCTCCACCGAGCGATCATGGTTGAGCGCCAGCATGGGAGGTTGCAACGAGCACGCGCTCAAAGCTGACGACCGAGATCACGAGCAGGGACGACCAATCTGAGCCTGCGAACGTGTCCGCACAGACAAGCCAGGTGCCGGGTGGTCTCGTCGCAGGACGAGGATCGCGGTCCTGCTCCTGAACGTTCATCTTGCGAACGGCGCCGGCGCTCTGCCTGGTCAGGGTCTGGTCGAGCACGTTCTCGCTAGCGCTGTTCTCGTATGGCTGCCCTGCTCCCCTCAGGGCAAGCAATGCCGATCGCCGCCTGCGCTTCATCGAGGATCGCCTCGACTCGCACATGCAGGGCGTTGCGCACCATCACGTCGTAGATGGATGCAGCCTCGCGGGTGTCGGTCGAGACGGGTGCGCCCAAAGCGACTTCGGCGGCTCGGCGGGCGCGCTCGAACGCGACGGCAGCGGTCGCCTCGTCGCTCTCCGCGACCTCCCGAGCAAATGTGACCAGCGCCGCGCGAAACGCATCGAGCGCGGTCCCGAGCGGATTGGCCCTGTCCTCTTGCCTGAGCATGATTGTCGTCCTCACCAGGAGCCGCCGTCCTGACGACGGCGGCGGTCTCGGGCGCCGACCTCGGCGCTGATCTGGTAGACCTGTGCCGGCAACGGCGCCTTGACGACGAGTTCATCGATCTGCGCCTTGATTGTGTCGATCGAGGCCTTCGCCTTGGCGACGCTGGCGCGGGCGATTCCACGCTCCTCGGCCGTGTAGCCGCTGGTGGCGGCCTGGAGCGCCAGCTTGGCTTGGTCCAGGCTGCGCTCCGCGACGTGAAGGGAATCCGTGATCTCGTCGAGGCGCTGGATCGGCGCGTTGCCGCCTGCAGCCAATGCCTTGACACGCTCGTAGGTGCGCTGTGCGAAGGTCAGGTTGGCTGCGGCCGTCTCGACGGCAGCCTTGCGCTGCGCGATGACCTCTGCGCGAGTGCCCGCCTCGATATGGGCCAGCTGCGCGGTCGCCACGGCCAGGCTCGCCTCGGCCTCACGCTGCTTGGTGATCAACTCGGGATTGTCGATCTCGACGAGCAGCTGCCCGGCCTTCCCATCGTCGCCGCGCTCGACGGGACGTTTGCCCACCCGGCCGTCGACCCGTGCCGCGATATCGATCCGCGTGGCGTCGGCTTCTCCCTGGATGATCAGGGGCTGTGGCTGCACCAGGTACCAGAGGGACAGGCCGACGATCGCGCCGATCAGGAGCGTCACGATGATCGCCGGCGCGCGTGCGACCTTCGCCACTGGCGGAGGGGAAGACGGCCGCAGCAGCGGATCGCGATCCACAACATTCATGATCCCGGCCCTCGGCGACTACTCCAGGTTCAGCAGGCTTCCATGGCGCGGCGGCATCGGTCGCTGGCATCGACGCCGGAAACCTGGCAACCCAATGCACCGTCAAGGCGCTCGCAAGCGTGACCTCGGCTTCTCGCGACCGACGCGGTCTCACCGACGCTCATGAGGAATTTGATTCTATCTCATCGGTCGATTGGTGCCACTAGCGCGATAAAGATGGAACTGCGCACTCATATGATTATTAGGCAGACCGCTTCAGTGCGCATAAAATACGCAAGTACCGTTCCATACAACTTTTTGGTTCCATTACTTGATCGAACAGGACATTGCTCGCTCATCCGGAGGTGGCAAGCCAGCCTGGAGCGACCTACGCGCAGGCGGTTCGGCCGCAGCGCCGCCTCGGCGTTCGCGGCGGCGTTCGCCGCATCGTTCTTCTGCTGCTTCACGAACGGCTTTACATAGATAGGCGGGATCAACCGCATCTCGTGGCCGTGAGCTTCGGCCAGACGGCCCCAGAAGTGGCTCGTGGCACATGCCTCCATCGCCACGATGCAAGGAGGCTGCGCCCGCAACAGCGCCTCCAGCTTCGTTCGCGAAATCACCCAGTTGTAAAGAACCCACCCCGCGCGGTCGCTCGCGCAGACCTGGAAACTCCGCTTCGCCAGGTCGACCGCGAGTATCTGCACCTCCGCCATCTGCTCTTCTTTCGCGCGCCACCATGGCGCTAAACAGCATCGTACGATGCCGACAAAGAGGGGCATCCACCGCATCAGTTCAGGTCACCCTGAACCAGGCTGAACCAAGACAGCGGCTTGTCAGATTGACATCACGCACCAGGGGGGCTTACAGGAAGTAGTTGGATGGAAGTGGTCTTCCGATGTCGGATTTGCATCCGAGATTACCATCGGACCTTCCCGGATCGACCCTCGATCCGGACGATGCTGCCTTAGAGCGCATTATGCGGGAGGTGCCACGTGGCGCGCTCGCCCTCGCGGGACTGACCGTTGGCCTCCTTCTCCTCGGGTGGTTCCTGATCTACGCGTTCGTGTTCCTGCCGCGCGGCATGGTTAGTTAAGCCATGCCGGCGACCGAAGAGGGCATTCTCCGTTCCGAGCTGCGCTGGGCGGCCGTTTCGGTCGGGCTCGTCAGCGTGATCATGCTCACGGTCATCTATGCGGGCCTCGTCCACCACATCAATCCGCCGAGCAACATCGAGACGATCGATCCCAAGACGCTGCACCTCACCGGTGAGTTTACGGAAGCCAATCTCGGCACCACCGTCGAGCCCGGTGGGCAGGTGACGAGCCGCATCGTCGCAACCCAGTTCGCGTTTCAGCCGCAATGCGTCGTGCTGCCCGCGAACCGGCCCGTGACGCTGCGGTTCGCCAGCCCGGACGTGATCCACGGCATCCTAGTCACGGGGACGAACGTCAACACGATGGTGGTTCCAGGCTACGTCAGCCAAGTCCACACGGTGTTCACGAAGACGGGCGACCTCCTAATGCCCTGCCACGAGTTCTGCGGCCTCGGCCACAGCCAGATGTGGGCGACCGTGCGGGTCGTGCCGGAGCCCGTCTTCAAGCCGGACGCCGATGGGAGGGTGGGCTGTGACGCACGTTAGACGCCTCACCCTCGTCCACCTGTGGTTCGGTTTCGCGGCCTTCGCGGTGGCGGCCGTGCTCGGCGTCTGGCAGATGTGGGCCCGCAGCCCGCTGCCGGCGCCGTTCCTCACCGCCGAAGCGTACTTCACCTCCGTCACGGCCCACGGCACCACGATGGCTTACGTCCTGCCGACATTCGTCATCATGGGCTTCGGCTATTACGTGGCCGAGACGGCCCTCGCCCGTCCGCTGCCCGGTCCCCGGTGGGCTTGGCTCGGCTTCGCCCTCGGCGCTGTCGGGACCGTCATGGCCTCCGTCACGGTCTTCGCCGGGCGCGCCACCGTACTCTATACTTTCTACCCGCCGCTGACCGGAAGTCTGTTCTATTATCTCGGCGTGGTGCTCGTCGTGGTCGGTTCCTGGATCTGGTGCGTCCTGATGATCCTCGCCATGATGGGCTGGAAGCGCGCCAACCCCGGCGAGCCCGTGCCCCTCGCCATGTTCGCAACCGTCGCCAACGCGGTGCTGTGGCTGTGGACCACCGTCGGGGTCGCGGCGGAGCTTCTGTTCCAAGTCATTCCATCGGCGCTCGGCTGGAATGTGGGGATCGACGTCGGCCTGTCCCGGACGTTGTTCTCCTGGACGCTGCACGCCATCGTGTATTTCTGGCTCATCCCGTCCTACATCGCGTTCTACACGATGGCGCCACAGGCGGCCGGAGGTCGCCTCTACAGCGACACCATGGGGCGGCTCACCTTTATCCTCTTCCTGATCTACAGCCTCCCGGTCGGGATCCACCACCTGCTCATGGATCCGGAGCAGTCGAACGCCTTCAAGTTCCTGCAGGTGAGCTTCACGGCCCTCGTCGTAGCGCCGACGTTGCTGACCGTCTTCACCATCTCGGCCTCCATGGAGATCGCCGGCCGCTTGCGCGGCGGCAGAGGCCTCTTCGGCTGGATCCGGGCCCTGCCCTGGGAGCGCCCGATGGTGCTGGCCACTGGCCTCGCCTTCTTCATGCTGTGGTTCGGGGGCGAGGGCGGGCTCATCAACATGAGCTACGGCATGAACGCCATGATCCACAACACGTCGTGGGTCACGGCGCACTTTCACCTTATCTTCGGCGGCACTGCGGTGATCATGTACTTCGCGATCGCCTACACGATCTGGCCGACGCTCACGGGCCGCACCCCGGTCTCGCTCCGGGCGCAGCGCGCCCAGATCTGGCTGTGGTTCGTCGGCATGATGGTCATGACTCTGCCCTGGCACTATCTCGGCCTGCAAGGGCAATGGCGGCGGGTCGCCACCTTCAACTACGCCGACCCCATCATCGCGGCTTGGGGTCCCTGGGTGGTGGTCTCACTTGTGGGCGGCGTCATCCTGCTCGCGAGCGCGCTCCTGTTCGTTTGGAACCTCCTGGAGTTCCACCGCGCCCGCGCCATCGCGGTGGCCGGCTTGCGGCCGCTCTACGCGCTCGCCGTCCACCCTCCGGCGCGCGTGCCGGCGGCCCTCAACGGCTTTGCCCTGTGGAACGTGCTGGTGCTCGTCCTGATGGTGGCCGCCTACGGCTATCCGATCGCGCAATTCTTCATCCTCAAGGCACCCGAGGCCATCGTGCATCGGGTCGACGGCAGTAGGTGAGCCATGAGGCCCGCTCAACCCGAGGTCCTGGACCGGCCCTGGCGCTTGTGGGCGAGCGTCATCATCATCGGCGTCCTCGCCTTTTCTGGCGTTTTCGGCTTCCTTCTGCTACCGATCGTCCAGGGTTACGGCGCCGGGTTGGATCCGTTCACGGCCATCTGCCGGGCCATCGGCACCGCACCGGGCTCCCCCGCTATGCGGCAGCCGACGAGCCGAGCCGTCGCACATCCCGCGACGCAGGTCGCTTGGAGCACGGCCCTGCTCACGACCTTGTCGCGTCCGACGACCGCCGGCACGGAGGTCGCCCAAGTCTGCACGGCGTGCCACGGCGAGCGCGGCATCGCCTCCGATCCGCAGAACCCAAACCTCGCGGGTCAGTCGGCCATCGCGATCTACAAGCAGCTCCACGACTACAAGAGCGGCACCCGCGTGCACGAGGTGATGACCGGCATCGCGCAGGGCCTCGAGGACCAGCAGATCGTCGACGTGGCGGCCCACTTCGCCGCGTCGGCGAGGCTTGAGCTCGATCCGACGACTGCGGAGGTGATGGATGAAGACATCGTGCGCCTCGTCGAGCGCGGCGACCCGGCCCGCGGGCTTCCGGCCTGCAATTCGTGCCACGGCTTCAATGCCGGCGGGCCCATTGAAACCCCGACCGTGTCGCACCAGAACAGGGATTACCTCGCTCGGCAGCTCCATGCCTTCAAGGACGGCGGCCGCCGCAACGACATCTACACTCGGATGCGAAGCGTCGCCGCCAAGCTGACCGATCGCGAGATCGACAAGCTGGCCAACTTCTATGCGACGACTCTGAGCTACTGAGGCACTACCTGGGCGCTTTGATGTCAGGGGCGGGTGAAAGCGCCTTCGGTCGTGCGGACATCGCATGGGCGGGATCAGGGTTGTGAACAGCCAAGGATAGAAGAGCTTTCGTGGCACTCTCACGTGCTAGTGTCCTGATTCCTTAGTCTCTCTGACCTGGAGAGTTTGGTGGCAGAAGCGCTGGATGGCGGCGAGGATGTCGTCGGCTGTCTTGGTCCAGCGGAA
>NZ_JBAWTG010000165.1:0-9066 GCF_037106235.1 Methylobacterium nigriterrae
GCGCCAGAACGGTCTTTCCGTCACGGAAGAGATCGCGTTTGGGGATGCGCCAGCCATCCAAGAACAGGAGCGGAGGCAGGAACACCAGGAAGAAGATCTCAGGATCGAGCGACGTGCTTGGCAGGGGGCCGAGCGCCAAGGCCACACCGATTACAATCTGGATCAGAGGAAGGGGTAGAGGAAGGAGCCGACCGAGAGCGCCACTGACGAGGACCGCCAGCAACAATGCCAAAACGATGGTGACCGTTTCCATCTGATCCCTTCGCGAAAATACCCAGGTTGACCGGACCGCGCGCTCCACATGGTGAGGCCTCGTCTCGAGGCGCATGGTGCGGCAGCCATCAGGGCCGACCGCGGAAACAACCGCGATCCGGCGGCGATGCTGTAGCAAAGCAGAAGGGCATTCGAGAAGGGAGTTGACGAGCAAGGTCGCGATCAAACAACCACCCAACGACGTGGATGCACGGCGAAGCCGACCTGATCAGCAGGTTTGCGGATGACATCGATCAGGATGCAGGTTGCTCGGGCTGGGACTGGCCCGGCAAAGCCCATATCGACGAAGGCTTTGACGATGAATGGGAACGAGCGTCGGGACAAGCGCAGCACCGGCACAGCGCCGTCGCGGTCCTGAACGTTGGCCGGCTGCGGCTCTCGGATGAGGCCCCGCCCATCCGTGTCCACCATCACCTGGCGCTTTCGGCCCTTGACCTTCTTCCCGGCATCGTAGCCGCGCGGGCCGCCGCTCTCGGTGGTCTTCACGCTTTGGCTGTCGAGCACGGCAGCGCTCGGCCATCACCAACCGGTGGCTGAGGCGCTCGAAAAGTCCGGTGTCCCGCCAGGCACTGAACCAGCGATAGACCGTCGTTCGGGGCGGGAAATCCTTTGGCAGAAGCCGCCAAGCCACTCCGCCGCGCAACACGTCAAAGATCGCGTTCATGACCTCACGCAGAGACCAGCTCTGCGGCCATCCTCTGACGTGTGGCTCGGGCAACAGCGGCGCGACGAGGGCCCACTCAGCGTCGGTCAGATCGGTTTCGGAGCGCAGTTCATCACGGCTATGCCGCTGGCGCGTCGTAGCCGTCCACATGGCACATCCCAGCAGGGTTCAAACTCGCCTCGGAATCATGCTTGCTCCCATCACTCAACCTAATTTCGGCCCAGCGAATTTCGGGCCAGACCCTGAACGGCCGTCCCGAGCTGCGAGGGGGCCGGCGATCCGTCCATCACGCGTGCGATAGAAGCGACCTTCCTGCATCTTCATCCTGCATCAGTCGCAGATACTGCTGAGGCTAGAGCGTGTTACGCACCAACGCAAAACCATTGAACAGCAACAAACTTTCTGCCCAGCATCCAATTGGATTGACGAGCGATCACAGACACTTAGACCCAGGTCCGTAACACGCTCTAGCATTAACCGTAGTCAACCTCGGCCGGTGCCAGGTAGTAGGTCAGTTTGAATTTGTTTGCTGCCGATCATTGAGATCGATCAGCTGCGTGTGCCGACACCTCAGTCATCGTTCGGTCGATCATTGCATCAACGATCGTGTAGAGCGCGCCTTGAAGGGGATGGAGCTGCTCATGCGGGATAGCGACCGCAAGCGCCGCTTTAAGGGCCGACAGGCCAGTGCTTGCCTCCGAAGCGTCGCCGAACTGAAGTGCATATTGCAGGATCGCGTGCTGAGCTGAAGTAGCCCCCTCAATGACCGGACAGGGGCTCACGCTTGTGGAAGTGTGTGCCTATGACCGACCCTACGGTGAGTTTCAACGACCCGCCCCGCGCCGAGCGCGTCGAGGTGATCACCTCCGTCCAGCGCCGGCGGCACTGGACCACGGAGGAGAAGGTGCGCCTCGTCGAGGAGACGTATCTGCCCGGCCAGTCCGTCTCGCTCGTCGCCCGCCGCCACGGGCTGAACGCCAACCAGCTGTTCACGTGGCGTCGGCTGATGGAGCGCGGCGCGTTCACGGCCGCCGGGGCCGGCGAGGAGGTGGTGCCAGCCTCCGAGCTTCGCGCCGCCCTGCAGCAGATCCGCGAGCTACAGCGGCTCCTGGGCAAGAAGACGCTGGAAACCGAGATCTTGCGCGAGGCGATGGAGCGGGTCGCCGTCCCCAACGTATGGCCCGCCCCGTCCGCAAGTGGCTCGGATCGACTGGTCTAAGCAGTCTACGTCAACGTATCCGGCCTCCCGGTTGCCCATGGGCCAAGATGGAGATCCGCGCGTCCTGCCCCTCATAAAAAGCTCGGCGTCGAACGCCATTTGGGGGCAGAGGTTTGCAGGACGCCGATCGACTGTTAGGCCATCTTTCTCTCACCACCCGCAGACGTCGTGGGCCGACCCGCAGGGCCAGCCAGTCCCAATCAGGCCGCTGTCATCGCGGCCTCGTAAACCCGCTCGTGGCGCAGCAGCGCCCAAACAGTTCGCGCCATTTTAGCCGCTAAGGCCACCGCGGCGACATTGGCGTGGGCCCGCGCCAGAAGCCCGCGCAACCATTCGCCGAGACGGCTCTCGCTTCGGCGGAGCGTCGGCATGACGGCGCGTGCACCCTGAATCAGCAGCTTGCGCAGGTATTTGCTGCCGCGCTTCGTGATCCCCACGAGCCGGGGGCGGCCACCTGTTGTCACCTGGCGAGGCACGAGGCCGAGCCAAGCGGCCAGGTCACGGCCGCATGCGAAGGTGGTCACGTCTCCGATTGCGGCTACCAGCGCCGTCGCGTTGAGCGCGCCGATGCCCGGGATGGTCGTCAGCCGACGGGCGTTCTCGTCGGTGCGGGCCTGCTCGGCGAACTCGGCGTCAAGCGCCGCGATGCGCTGATCAAGATCCTGCCAGCGCTCTCGGACGTCTGTGATCAGGGCCCGCATGCGCGGCGTGAGCTCTCCATCCTCGGAGTTGATCAGGTTGGCTAAGCGCACCGCGAGCGGTCCGCGCCCCTGCGCGACGACATGGCCGCGCTCCAGGAGGATGGCGCGGATCTGGTTCGTAGCGCTGTGCGCTCTCCGACGAGCTGGTCGTGCACCCGGTGCAGGGTCTGCACGTCGAGCTGCGCCTCGGACTTTAGCGTCACAAAGCGCATGGTCGGGCGTGTCGCGGCCTCCGCAATGGCCTCGGCGTCGCGGTCGTCGTTCTTGTGCGCCTTGACGTAGGGCCGCACGTATTCCGGTGACATCAGTCGGACGGCGTGCCCTTGAGCGGCCAAGGCGCGGCCCATGTGATGCGCCCCGCAGCAAGCCTCCATCGCCACGACACAGGCCGGCAGCTTCGCCCCAAAGGCAATGACCGACTCGCGCCGCAGGCGCCGGCGCAGCACAACCCCACCAGTCGCATCCAGACCGACGAGGCTACAGCTGTTCTTGCCCAGATCAATCCCGAGAACCGCGATGGTCATCGTTCCGCTCCGTCCCTCATGTGAGCCGCGCTGCAAACCTAGCAGCGCAGCTCGGTGAGGGGCGGGCCATCCATAAAAAGTTGCCGTTGCGCATGACCTCGTGGCCGGGGGACGGCCGGTGAGCGCAGTGGCTTCGGCTTTGGGCGTATCGCGTCCGCACCTCGCCTCCTCCCGGCAGACGGCCCCCGCCCGGAAGCCCATGGCGCGACGCGGCCGTCCGCCTGCGCCCGACGCCGAGCTACTCGGCGCGATCCAGGCGCTCATCGCTGATCTGCCGACCTACGGCTATCGGCGCGTCCACGCCCTCTTGCGCCGGCAGGCCGAGCGGGACGGCCGGCCTGCGCCGAACGTGAAGCGCGTCTACCGGGTCATGAAGGCGCACGACCTCCTGCTTCAGCGGCACGCGGGCGGAGCCGAGACGCGCCGTCACGAGGGCAAGGTGGTGGTGGCCGTGCGCAACACGCGCTGGGCGGGTCCCCGCCCGGTCTCCGACCGGGTGGGGAGGCCCTCTGCTCGGACGGGCTTGAGATCGCGGCTGAGAATGGCGAGCGAGTGCGGGTCGCCTTCGCGCTCGACTGCTGCGACCGGGAGGCGATGAGCTACGTGGCAACCACGGCGGGCATCACGGGCGAGGACGTCCGCGACCTGATGGTGGCGGCCGTCGAGCATCGCTTCGGGTCGGTCAACCAGTTGCCGAGCCTGATCGAGTGGCTGACTGACAACGGCAGCTGCTACTTGGCCCGCGACACGCGCCGCTTCGCTCGCGAGCTCGGCCTGATCCCGAAAACGACGCCGCTGGAGAGCCCTCAGAGCACTGATGTGATCGACAAGGGCTTTTCTCGGGGATCTGTGGTATTCTCCTCGGGCGCACGGGCGACCGCGTGGCGAAGAGCAGGGTGTGAGGTGTGGACCCTGCCGCGCAGCCTCTATCGTCGCACCTCGGTTGCGGCACCCGTGCGTACCCGCTTCGGTCCGTGCGCGTTCCAGCCCACCACGAAGCGCGCGTAGGCGGCCTCGGCCTGCTCGACCCAGCGCCGTTCCTCCTCGCGGTGGCTCTTCACGTTGTAGGCGTGCGCTGCCCCCTTCCGGCCCCGCTCCGCCCCGTGTCCTGCCTTGAGCTCAAGATCGCGCAGCTTCTTGGCGTGCAGCGAGGGCCGAGCCCAGACGTAGCTCTCGCCCTTCGTGAGCAGATGCCAGATCACGATCGCGAGCTTGCGCGCGGTCGCCACCGCCGCGACGTGCTGACCCCGTCGCACCCGGATCCGCAGGAAGAAGGCGCGCAGCGGACCTGGCGCTCGCGCCGCGGCCCAGGCTGCCTCGACGAGCATGCCCCGGGCGTGACCGCGACCCTGCTTCGTGATCCGGCCGTGGTAGGCCGGTCCGGGACCCGACTGCCGGACACTCGGGTTCAGGCCGAGGTAACTGACCAGCTTCTGAGGCTCGTCGAAACGCGTCACATCGCCGATGGCCGCCGTCAACGCGAGGGCGACGACCATATCGACGCCCGGGATCGTCATCAGCCGCTTGGCGCTATCGTCCGCCAGCGCCGAACGCGCCAAGTCGCGCTCGACCACCTTCAGGTCTTCGCCGGGCCGATCGAACTCGCGAAGGTGCCGCTCGATGGCAAGCCGCTCGTCCTCGGGCACGATCTGCTCAATGAGCCAGGCTCGGCCCATCGGCCCGCAGAGATCCTGATGCGGGCAGGAGGGGACCAGGTGACCGTGCAGGATCGACTGGATGATGTTCTTAAGCCGCGAGCGCTGCCGCACGATCTGATTGCGCCGGGTGACCTGCCGGCGCAGAGCCTGGGTTGGCTCGTCCGGAATCCAAACCTCGGGGAGGAAGCCACTCGCGTAGAGCTGGGCGAGCACGCCGGCGTCGATGGTGTCGGTCTTGATCTTGGCGTGCGCGATGAGGCGCACCTGTTTGGGATTGGCGATCACGACCTTCCTGACGTGAGGCGTGAGCACGGCAGCGACGGAGGCGGCGTTGCCGGTCGCCTCAACCACGACGGTGTCCGCTCTCGACAGACGTTGCGCGAAGACGACGAGGTCCTCGCGGCGCATGATGACGCGGCCTAACCGCTTGAGCTTACCATCCTGCCACGCCACTGCCTCCGCGAAGGCGCGGTGGATATCCAAACCGATGATGCGCATGCCCATCTCCTCGGCGTCTGGCTCGTTGGTGACGACGGGAGCCGGCGGGCAACACGACAGCTACTGATCCGCGCTCGCAGCGCATCCGGGAAAGTCGCAAGGGGCGGCCATAAAACGAGCTCGGGCTCTCAGCCCAGTCTCTGACGGCGGCCTGCCCGCACCTTCGTGCTCCCGGTGCCCCGCGTCCCAGATGGGCTCACCATACGCCTGCGCTCGAAGGAGAACAGGGGAACCCGACGGCACCGCAGGTCACATACCGGATAAATGGCATGGCCGAGGCGTTCGTGCGGACCTTGAAGCGCGACTACGTGCGCGTCTCGATCCTGCCGGATGCCGAGAGCGTGCTGCGCCACCTTCCCGTTTGGCTGGCGCACTACAACGACCTTCACCCTCATCGCGCGCTGGGCTACGGCTCGCCGCGCGAGTTCATCGCCCGATCAACCCAGGAGACCCCGTCCGGTCTTTAGGGGGCAACAACACCCCGCGAGAGTTCATCGCTCGATCAACCCAGGAGACCCCGTCCGGTCTTTAGGGGGCAACAACATGAGCCGGGCCAAATTCTTCGCGATCGGCGCGATCAACGAACCCCCGTAGGGTAGCCACACATTCTTCCTGTGATGTCATATCAACAACATGGCACGCGCAACCGCTTGGACCAAGGCAGGGTCAAACAGGACGGATTTCAAACTGACCTACTACCTGGCGCCGGAGCCTGCTCGACCTCGGCAACTCGGCGAAGGCGGAGGCGGCGACGTGAGGGGCAGGCCAGTGAGGCGGTGGCACGACGCGTCAGCTAACCTGGGGCGACAGAGGCCGCGATGGTCATAGTCGTATGGTTGTGCCTCAGGAGCGGTGATAGGCTCCCGGCATGATCGAGCCGAACCAGACCGCCCACATCGTCAAAGTGAGTTGGTGCGACGAGGGCATGCGGAACGGTCGGCTGACGATGTTCTACGCCGCCCTTACCGAGAGTCCGGAAGAGGCCGTCGCGCTGGTTCGGCAGGCCGTGAAGGCCGATGCCGAGGTCGAACTCACCGAGGCCCGGCTGTCTCAGGACACGGCGCAGGCGATCGACCTGCTCCCTGGCTTCGCGCGAGCTTTGTGAGCGGATCCAAAGCGCCCTACGAAAGGCCCCGCGAGCCGTGAGGCTGCGGGGCTTTGTCGATCGGCTACGCGAGATTGATCGGGCTGCCCCCTCGTAACCATGCCGGAGGAATGTCACTCTCCGAAGACGAAGGTTTGCATCTTCGCAGCTGATTCGCTGTTGCGAAGCAGGAACACTCGGGTGGCGTAGAAAGGCCTGCCGCGGCATGAGCTCGCGTGAGCAGGCGGATGCGTGGTCGATAAGACTGCAGGAGCGACCGGGTGTACGCTTCGGGCTGGCGGAGACGGACACGATGTCTGGAAAGCGTTGGACGCCTCATGTTCTGAAGAGGCTCAACGAGCAATGGCTCGTCGTCGAAGCGCCCTGGGATATGCCAGCCGGCTCTCATGAACTCGACGGGTCCATGCCGGTCATTGAGGGTCAGGCATACAAGGTCATCGGCGGCGAAGTTGACGCCCGCCCGCTGGCGAAAGGCGAGCGCATCCAGATCCGTGTCGAGCGAGTGGATAACGCCGGATGAGCGACTCACGAAAGAGCCAGCTCCCGCGGATGCCGGGCGGGCTGGAGCGCCGCTAGGTCCGTACCGGCATTACTGCCGGGCCGAGGAACGGTAGGCGAGCCAAACCAGTTTCCTTCCGTCGGAACCCACGCGAAGAAACGCGCCGAGACGACGATCGCCGAGCGGGCCGAAGGTGAGATCCGGCCCCTCGTTACGGCTGAAGGGGCAGTGGGCAGACAGCCTGGCTGCGTGCTGTAATTCGAACGTGAAAGGCCCAGCGCGCCGTGAGGCTCCGGAGTTTGGCATCGCCGCGTTCGCGGAAACAGCAACACAAGTTCTGGGAAGAAGCGCATGCCACGCAACATTCTGATCCTGGGAGCCTCATATGGCTCGCTGCTCGGCACGAAGCTGCTGATGGCCGGCCACAACGTGACCTTGGTCTGCCGTCAGAAGACGGCCGACCTGATCAACCGCGAGGGCACCGAGGTCCGCATCAAGCTGCGCGACGAGTTGGAGCACCGCGCGATCCGCTCGCGCGATCTGCCTGGCACCTTAGACGCGATGCCGCCCGAAGATGTCGACGTGTCTCGCTATGACTTGGTCGGGCTCGCCATGCAGGAGCCGCAATACAATGACTACTCGATCCGCCTCCTGATGATCAAGATTTCTGAGGCGAAGCGGCCTTGTCTCTCACTCATGAACATGCCGCCCCTGCCCTACCTCAGGCGCATCCCGGCGCTCGCCAACATGGACTTGGAGTATGCCTACACCAATGCCGGCGTCTGGGACCGGTTCGAGCCAGGGCTGGTCACGCTCTGCTCGCCCGATCCGCAGGCCTACCGCCCGCCGGGCGAGGGTGCGAATGTTCTCCACGTCGGGCTGCCGACGAACTTCAAGGCGGCGCCGTTCGCGGACGAGACCCACAACCAACTCCTGCGCGAGCTGGAGGCAGACATCGACGCGGTGCGCCTCGACGGGCAGGACGTGCCGGTGAGGCTCAAGGTGTTCGACTCGCTGTTCGTGCCGCTCGCCAAGTGGTCGATGCTGCTGACGGGCAACTACCGCTGCGTCACGCCGGAGGAGCCGCAATCGATCCGCGACGCCGTGCACGGCGATCTGGCGCGCTCGCGCAGGATCTACGAGCATGTCGACGCCATCGCCCAGCGGCTCGGCGCCGACCCGAAGGACCAGGTGCCGTTCGAGAAGTACGCCAAGGCGGCCGAGAGCCTGCTCAACCCCTCGTCGGCCGCCCGGGCGGTGGCGAGCGGGGCGCCCTTCATCGAGCGGGTTGATGTGCTGGTGAAGCTGATCTCGCACCAGCTCGGCGCGCCTGACGCCGAGATTGACCGGACGGTCCGGATGGTGGACCGAAAACTCGGCGAGCGCGTCATCTCGGGCGGATTCGGCGCGGATTGAGGGGCGATCTTGGCCCCTCATGCTGGCCATGGCGGGGGCGCGACCCAGCCTAGCGCTGTCGGAAGTAGAGCCGAGTGCCCGCAAGGCCCCGCGGACGGCCGATAGACTGGCCCTTTACCGCAAGGCACCGCGCGGCCAGCTTCAGACCTTCCGAAGGCTTCTCAGAAGATCCGAATTCGGTTCCATACTGGCGCATACGCGAAGAAAAAGCTCAGATTATGCGAACTTGCGGTCTTTGTGTGCTCCAAAGGGTGTGCCGCTCGTTCACGTCGATAAAGGCTGATGGATCCCGGAGCGCAGTCCCATTCTAAAACTGAGAGCTGAAAAGCTCCACCACGGACCGCCTGGCCGGCATGAACACCTCTGGGGCTGGCGGCCGGCAGCTCAATGACCCGTGCGGTCTGACCGTGTTGTAGTAGCCCTCGATGTAGGCGAACAGGTCGCGACGGGCCTCGTCGCGGGTTGCCCACCAACGCTGATGGACGAGTTCGACCTTGAGTGTGTGGAAG
>NZ_JBAWTG010000166.1:0-9012 GCF_037106235.1 Methylobacterium nigriterrae
AGCACAGCCGCCCAGGTCTCACCGCTAGACGAAGCCCCGCGGACTGAGCACCCGTGGGGCTTCAACCGGCCGAGACGCGAGCCCCGTACTAACCTAAGAGCCGGACTCAGAAGTTCATGTTGGATAGCAATATCTTGCGAGCCGTCGTGACATCATCCTGATGCTGGCAATGAGGGTCCAGGCGGTGGAGCTCGCGGTGGTCTTCTCCCAATCCTTGGCGAGACGCCGGCAGCGGCCAAGCCAGGCGAAAGTTCGTTCAACCACCCACCTGCGCGGGAGAACCTCGAAGCCTTGGGCCGTGTCGGATCGCTTGATGATCTCAAGGGTCCAGTCGCCTTGGCCGTGAAGCGCCGCGCGCAGCTTCTCACCTGTGTAGCCACCATCGGCGAAGAGGTGGCGCAGCCACGGAAAGCGGTGACGGATTGCCTTCAGCAGAGCTGGGGCTCCGTCGCGATCCTGCACATCAGCTCCATGAACGAGCACGAACAGCATCAGCCCGAGCGTGTCGGTCACGATGTGGCGCTTGCGGCCTTTGATCTTCTTGCCTGCATCGTAGCCGGCAAGCCCTCCGCTCTCGCTTGTCTTCACGCTCTGGCTGTCGATGACACCGGCGGTCGGACTGGCGTCGCGCCCTTCCAGTTCCCGCGTACTCATGACCAGGAGGTGGTTGATCACCTCCCAGAGACGGCTGTCCCGCCACCGGTAGAAGTAGCCCTGCACCGTCGAGCGTGGGGGAAAGTCCTTGGGCAGCATCCGCCATTGGCAGCCGCCGGAGGCGATGTAGAGGATGGCGTTCATCACCGCCCGCAGATCGGTCCTGCGTGGCCGTCCGCCAGATTTGGGTGGAGGCAGGAGCGGCGCGATCACGGCCCATTCCCGATCCGTCATGTCGCTTGGATACCGGGATACCTCTCGCCGATGTTGGTAACGACTGCTCGCGTCCCAAGCCATCTGATCCTCCACCTTCCTTTCGGCCGGAGGAATCACAACCCTTTGATATCACTCAAATCCTTTTGGGCCCGGCTCTAAGACCACGCCTGTAGCCCTTCAGACGCCTAGTTTCGGTGATCAGGCTTGGTGGGGCGCATCGCTGCCTCACCAGCCGCCAGCGCCCGCAGACAGATCGCATCTGCGCGGCAGTTGCGGGCTTGCTCGCGCAAAGCCTCGGCCGCAGCCCGGTCGCCACGGCGCTCAAGCGCGTCCGCTGCAATCGCAAGCTCAGTTGCGGCGGCCCCTCGCTCGCCAAGCCGGAGGGCTGTATGAGCGACATCGCTCCCTACGCCTTTGTCATCCTCGCGCTGACCGTTCTCATCGCCTTTGCTGTACTCGGCTGACGCGCGTGATCGACAGCGGCCCTACGACCAGAAGGGTGCGGAGATCGCGCCGGCCACGCCCTCTCAGAGCCGGGTGGTTCCATATTGGCCCTTACGCGAAGGAAAACGGGCGCATTATGCGAATTGCGGGGCCTCGCGCGTGCACGCTCTCCATTGCTGTCGGCAACCGGAAGGCAAAAGAGGATGGCTGCGAGTTGATCATGCCGTGCGCGCATCCGCGCAACGACGGATCGCGGCTACCGCATGAGCGGGCGCGATGCCAGTGCATTCCTCGATGTCACTGAGTGTGAGGCCAGCTTCGTGCAGAATGTAGACGAAGTGCTCGGGCTGCCACGGGGTGATTGGGCCTGCCCGCGCACGCAGTTGCCGAGCTAACCGCGACGCACGCTCATCAAAGCGGCGCGTGACCGTCAGGGGACGGAAGCGGCACCGTCCGGCCTTCGCGACTCGCGCCTGATACACGCGGCCGTTGTCGGCGGAGCGCTCGGACAGTCCGAGGGCGGCGACCCGGGCGCGTACCAAGCTGCGCGGCGCACGCAGGTACTGCTCGATTTGCGACAGGGGATAGCCGCCTTCGACCATGCTCCGGATCGTCTCGTCGTGCTGCTCGACGCGGGCGACACTCACCAAACAGCCTCCCCGTGAGCGAGGGCGGCTCGATTGTGGGCGAACCAAGCGATCCCGACGTCACCGCTGCACTGCAAGCTGCGCTCGATCGCACGGCTTTCCGCGTGCGCGGCGGATTTGGCTGCTGAGACGACGACGAGGGAAATCGTCAAGCAAAGTGCCGTCGCCAGCAGCGCAATGACCGCCCTGTCCGTCCCTGGGTGAACGAACTGCATGGATGCCTCCAGGTTGAGACATCCCTGCCCGGTTGCTCAGCAGGCGACTATGATGGCGGTCACGCTTACTGGCGGCCCGCTGGCAGGCGTGCGCCTCGAGACAGGCACCGGCTGCTCTCGGGCCGCCAAGCACTCGCTTCCATAACTCTCCTTCCGCGAACTGAGCGGCTCCATAACGCTCAATCCGTGCGGATGGGTCGAGATCGCGCGGCGTTTTGATTTCCAGACACACAAACCTAACAGGATTAAGCGCCTGGAAAACCGTCGTTTTTCTTACACAGCGTTTTGCGCCGCTTGGAGCGGTCCACTGGGGCAAGCCCTATTGGAACGCTGAGCCTGAGATCGCCGCTGCCAGCGACAGGCTGCATGGGCGAGTTTCAGCTGCTCACTCCAAACCATCACCTGCGACCTGGGGAAGGAAAAGAAACAGGTACGTTTTAACTACGCAGAGCGGGCTGCTGCGCGCATACTCGCCGACCTTTGATGTCACCGCACGTGGAGGGGACGCTATGTCCAATCCGCTGATCCTGAAGCTGCAGCATGGAGCTCGTCTGACCGATGAGGATCGAGACCTCCTGCAGGAGATCTCCAGCCGGCCTCGCCACGTCGAAGCAAAGCGGGACATTATCGCGGAAGGGGCACGGCCCGAGTGCGTGCACCTCGTCATGGAGGGCTTCGCCTGCCGCTACAAGCTCCTGTCGAATGGCAGGCGCCAGATCATGGCCTTCCTGGTGCCGGGCGACTTCTGCGACCTGCATGTCGCGATCTTGGGCGAGATGGACCACGCCATCGGCACGCCTTGGGGCTGCACCTGCGTCGAGATCCCGCGCGCGACCATCGATGAGCTGACGAGTTGGGCACCCGTGACGGTGCGGGCTCCGGCCGCAAAGCCGAGCTCGGCGGCGATCGCAGACGCGGTTCCCGGATGGTCGCCCGTGATCATGATGAGGCGGATGCCGGCCGCCCCCGCCCGTGCGACGGCCTCGCCAGTCTCGGGGCGGGGCGGGTCGGTCATGCCGGTCAGCCCGAGGAAGACAAGATCCTGCTCGACGCACCCGTCCAGCGTCGCGCCGGTCACCCCGTTCCTCCGAAGCGACCGAAAGGCGACCCCGAGGCTCCGCAGCCCCTCCCCGGCCAGAGCCTCATTCGCCGCCGCGATCGCGCTGCGGCGCTCCCGCGTGAGCGCACGGCACTGCCCCTCGACGAACTCCTGCGAGCAGCGCGCGAGCACGACGTCCGGCGCTCCCTTCGTGGCGACGAACAGCTCCGCATCACGCTCGGCATCGCTCTGTATCGTGCTCATCAGCCTGCGCTCCGACGAGAACGGGATCTCGGCGATGCGCACGAAGCGGCGGGCCACTGCTCCGGCCTCCAGCCCCGTTTTGCGCGCGGCGGCGATGAGCGCCCCTTCGGTGGGATCGCCCTGCACGGTCCAGTGCCCGTTGCGCTCCTGTAGGACAGCGTTGTTGGCTAGCAGGCCGGCGAGGAGCGCCTGCTGTACCTCGGACCGGTGCGCTTCGCCGAGTTGACCGCCGGCCTGGCTGAACTGCCCAATGGGGACGTAGCCGCTACCGCCGACGTCGACGCGCCCGCTTGCCGTCACGACCACGCGCACGGTCATCTCGTTCCGGGTGAGCGTGCCGGTCTTGTCGGACGCGATCACGTCGGCCGAGCCGAGCGTCTCCACTGCTGCGAGGTGGCGCACAATCGCCTTCCGCTTCGCCATGCGCTGCACACCGAGCGACAGGGCCGCGGTGACGATGGCCGGGAGACCCTCCGGAACCGCCGCTACGGCCAGGGCCACGCCCAGAATGAGCACGCCGAGGAGGGCGTGGACGCCCCGGACGTCCTCGACCACGACAATGGTCGTGATCAGCACGACGGCGATACCGGCGACCACAAGCCCGAGACGCTTGCCCACGCGGTCGAGCTCGGCCTGCAGGGGGGTGCTCTCCTCCGGGGTATCCCGCAGTATCCCGGCGATGTGTCCAATCTCGGTCCGCGCTCCGGTCGCAGTCACGACCGCCAGCCCCCGGCCACAGGTCACGGTCGTGCCGCAGAAGACCATGTTGCTGCGGCTGCCCAGGTCCGCCGCGGCAGTGACCGGCGTAACATCCTTGAAAACCGGGAGGCTCTCGCCCGTCAGGATGGCTTCCGTCGTCTGCAGCAGGCTCGTCTGGATCAGCCGTCCATCGGCCGGAATCGTGTCGCCCTCTTCGAGGCGGATAATGTCGCCCGGCACGAGGTCCGTCGCCGGCACGGTCTGGTGCTTTCCACCCCGAACGACCCTCGCCTGCGCGGCCGACATCTGCCGCAGGGCCGCGACGGCTCGGTCGGCGCGGGCCTCCTGGACGAAGCTCATGGCCGCGTTAAGGAGCACTATGGCGAGGATCGCGATGGCTTCGTAGGGCAGGCTGGCCTCCCGCTCGTACAGCCACAACCCTGCAGAGGCGGCGGCCGCGACGAGGAGCAGGACAACAAGGACGTCCGTGAACTGGGTGAGGATCTTTTGCCAGGTGGGCACGGGCTCCGCGGCGCGCAGCTCGTTGCGACCGCAGCGCTCGAGGCGCGAGCGCACTTCGCTCGGGCTCAACCCAGAGTCGGCCTCGACGCGCAGACCCGCGAGCACCTCTTCCGTGCCGAGGCGATAAGGCTCGGCCGGTTCCTGCGCGGCACATGCACTGACAATCTCGGACGAGCGAATCTCTGTCATGGTCTTGCCCCCGTCGCGCTCCGATGATCGTCCAGTCAGGATCCGCTGGAAGAGCTCCTCCCGTCTTGGCTGATCCACTCAATCAACCCGGTCCAAAACCAGCCGGTCAGGTCACGGAGCGCACGGGGACGGAGCGCAGTCGGCAATCTTCGAGACCGTGGTTCTAGGCTTGCGCTGGATCAATGCATCCGCAAGTCACCGCGCCAATCTCTTGACGGTGTTCGTGACGCGGAGAAAGTCGGGATGTCGCTTCAGCAGACCGCCGTCCTCTCAGGTATCTGCGACATCCTCGTGGGCATCACCGAGGAAGGGCGCGGGGACGAGGCTGCCTCGTCCCTCGGCTACGGCCTGACGCTGGCGAGGGCTGCGAGCGCGCACTTGACCGTCCAGTCCGCCTCGATCCGGTTCATGACCACGGCTCTGCCGCTCTGCGGGTTCGCCGACGAGCTCGTCGTGGCCGAGAATTGCCGCCTGGCGTCTCTGGCACGGAGCGCAGCGGAGAGGGCCGCGAGTGACGCGGAACGGGCGGGCGTCACCTGCACGACTGAGTCGCCGAGCCTCATGCACCACGAGCTTGTCGCGCGGCTATCGGCACGGACTCGCCTGCACGACCTGATCGTTCTCGACGCCGAGCCGCTGGCGGTCGCGCCAGACCGCGATCTGATGGAGGGTGTACTCTTCCGGAGCGGACGCCCGGTCATCGTGGTGCCAGCCGGTCACAATGCCTTCTCTGCGCGGCGGCTCATTGTTGCCTGGGACGGGAGCGCTCAGGCCGCTCGGGCGGCCAACGACGCGATGCCGTTCCTGCGCGCTGCCGAGGCAGTGGAGATTGTCTGCGTGGGCGACGCCGAAAAGCTGCTGAGCTCAGTTCCCGGCGTCGAGTTCGCTCCCCACCTCGCGCGCCACGGTGTCGAGGTCACGGTCAAGGACCGGCCATTGGAAGTCGATGTGGCCGAGACGCTGCGCAGGGAGGCGGCGCTGTTCCGGGCGGACATGATCGTGATGGGGGCCTACCGGCATTCGCGAGTCCGAGAGTGGTTCCTCGGCGGCGTGACACAGTCTCTGCTCGCGCGGAGCCCAGTCCCCCTGTTCCTCGCGCACTGAGACGGTGGTTCAGGTTGCCGGCCGAAGATGCAGCATCGCACGGCCAAGTTTGGGGATTCACGCGTCGAAAGGAACCAGATGAAGCGATGACTTTGGTAACTTCGGGGCTGACGCGGCTGACGGCAGATCGCTTTGCCGCTCTCCGGCACGCCGGCAGGTTTGCCCTGGATTTTAGACAACAGTTCCTGACCCGAACTTCCGCGCGGCCGAGGCTACAAAGACGAACACCCGATGCTCGATCAGCTGCCTGCCCTGCTTCTTCTGTTCGGCTTGGTCTTCGGACTGAACGTCGTGCCCGTCTTCGCGCCGCCAACGTGGATGGCCCTTGCATTTGTGGGGTTCGAATTCCCCGAGGCAAGTATCGCGGTTATTGCCCTGCTAGGGGCGGCCGCCGCGACACTCGGCAGGCTCACCTTGGCGAAGCTTTCTCATCGACTTGTGCGAGAACGTCTCCTGGACAAGGAGCATCGAGAGAACATCGACGAGATCAAGCAGCGGCTTGAGGCGCGAACGCGTCTGACAGCAAGTCTCTTTCTTTTCTATGCCTTCAGTCCGTTGCCGTCGAACTTGCTGTTCATTGCTTACGGATTGACGGCCCTGCCGCTTTGGCGTGCTGCGCTGCCCTTCTTGATCGGCAGAAGTGCGAGCTACGGCTTCTTTGTTACAACCGGCGCAGCGGCGGGACGGCGGTTGAGCATTGATTCAACCGAGTCGGCCTTCTACGCGGGGATCTGGTTCATCGTGTCACAGCTCGTGGTGATCGGCGCGCTTTTCATCTTCACCCACTTGGACTGGAGAACCCTGTTTCAGCACCACAGACTGACCTTAGTGACAAAGTCAGGCCTACCAGCCTCTATCGTTGATCGGCCGAAGAAAGGAGCTGCCGAAGCTGGGAGCGGTGCCGCGGTTTCCGCACAGAGGATGCCATTCAACTTTTGGCGCAAGTGCCGACTGAAGCGGCTGTTCCGTGTAAGCACACGGCCTACAGGAGCCGGCCAGCAGCAATGAGACGAGCATTGGATCGCGGAAATTCGGTCTACGACCGCATCACCATCGGCCTGCACTGGCTGGCGGCCGGACTGGTGGTCACGTTGTATCTGATCGGCGAGTTCGTCGAGGACCTGCTGGCAAAGGGCCCGGCGCGCGAAGCCGTCTGGTCGGTGCACTTCGTGCTGGGCTTCGTGCTCGCCGGCGTCATCGGGGCCCTGGCGCTGTGGCGGCACACGGGCGGGCGCCAGCTTCCGATCGAGGACCCCGGCCCCCTGCACCTCCTCGCCAAGGCGACTCATGCCGCGCTCTACGTCCTGCTCCTCGTCGTCGCGGGGCTCGGCGTCGCCAACGCCTTAGTGCGTGGCGTCAGCCTGTTCGGCATCGCGAGCCTGCCGCACCTCGGGGATCCGGCGCTGCGCCGCCCTCTGACCCACTGGCATGGATTGGCGGCCAACCTCCTGATGGCAGTCGTCCTTTTCCACGTGACGGCCGCCCTGGTGCACCATTACCTCTGGCAGGACGCGGTGCTAGGCCGGATGCCGCCCGGACGCTCGTCATCCGAAGCCCTTGCGCGACGGTGATGACGATGCGCGGCCAGCACGCCGAGAGACATCTGATCGACCGTATCGGCTGGCTGCGCGCGGCGGTGCTGGGAGCCAATGACGGGCTCGTCTCCACGGCGAGCCTCATCGTTGGCGTCGCAGCCTCGTCCGCGGCCACTGGCGAGGTCCTGGTGGCAGGCTGCGCCGGGCTGGTGGCCGGCGCGATGTCGATGGCGGCGGGCGAGTACGTCTCCGTCAGTTCGCAAGCTGATACCGAGCAAGCCGACCTTGCGCGGGAGCGAGCGGAGCTTGCGGCCGATCCGGCCGCCGAGCGGGAGGAGCTCGCCCAGATCTACGTGGCTCGCGGCCTCGATTACGGTCTCGCCCTGCAGGTCGCCGACCAGCTGATGGCCAGGGATACCCTGAGCACGCATGCCCAGGACGAGCTTGGCATCTCGGAGATGTCCACCGCGCGCCCCGTGCAGGCGGCCTTGACGTCCGCGGCGACCTTCTCGGCCGGTGCCGCGATGCCGCTGCTGGTGGCGGCGGTCTCGCCGGAGCGGCTCGCCGTCTACACGGTGTCGGGCACCTCGCTGGTCTGCCTGGCCGTACTCGGGGCAATCGGTGCGTGGGTTGGGGGCGCGAGCCTGCCGCGCGCGACGGCGCGGGTAGCATTCTGGGGCGCGTTGGCGATGGCGGTCACGGCCGGCATCGGCCATCTGATCGGCAAGGTGGTTTGAACGCTGATTGTACTGGTTAGCGCAGGTGTGCGTCAGCAGTAATCTATCCCAAACCTTGCCTCATTGGACGCGCGACGGGATGAGTTCGTCCGTCACGTCCTGCCCGGTCTCCACGTCGCGAACGGCGATTCTCAACCCCTGCACCTTGAGGCGCTCGAGCTCGGCCGCCGAGACGTACGCCTTGTTCTCAGGATCGTAGAGGCGGCAGCCTGCGTAGCGCTTCAACTGTCGGATTGGCTGGGACTTCTTGGTCTGCATCGGGCCTCAGGTCTTGCATGCCGGGTCACGCCATCCGGCGCCCCGGCCCACCTTTCTTCCTGGAATGATTATAGACTGGGCCAACGATCCGCAACGCGAGGAAGGTTGACCGGCTCTGGGTCCAGGCCGAACTCCGGCATTGAGGGTTGGACCGTGGCGCTGCCCTCGGCCGTGCCTGCGCGAGGCCCTGCCAAATTCGGCCTGCACCGCATGTTGAGCGGCTGGGCGCAATAGGACGTTGGAAGGTGCCCATTCGGCGGTCCATTCGGAATGTAACGTGCCGCGCCTCGACGCGCTTGAGGGGCTCCGCCTCTCATACGTGCAAGGCCTCCAGGCTAGTTGATACAGCATCTATTCTGATGTATCAGGCATCATCCCTCATTGTTCAGAGGATGATGCGCTTGATCACTGCCGCCCAGATGCGTGCCGCGCGAGCCCTGCTCGGTATCGACCAACGGCAGCTCGCGGAGATGTCAGGTGTGTCGCTGC
>NZ_JBAWTG010000167.1:0-8990 GCF_037106235.1 Methylobacterium nigriterrae
CATGCTGTTGCCGCGATGGCCGAGATGCGGGTCGCCCTCGGGCATCTGTCGCCGGCCGAGCGCGGACTTCTGGCATGCCGTGGGCGTGCTCGACCGCCTCCGCTCCCGTCCGCTTGCCGTAAGTGATTGCCGGCTCTCACCCCGAGGCACAGCATCGTCGTGCGCCCTGCCGAGCGATCAGGGTGCAGGCACCGGCCGCACCCGGCTTTCTTCCCGAGGTGCCGGCGTTGCGGTCGGTGACCCCGGCTAGGTCGGAGCCCCGGGAAGCGGACGAGGCGCCGCTTACCAGAGCCGCAGGGTCCAGCCGAACCCCACGGCCAGGGGGCTCAGCAAGAGGAGCGCCAGGGCAACACGTTGGATCCGCGCACACGTCCCTTCTTCCGCAACGTGGTCGTTCATCGAAAGCCCCGGAAATCCCGGCGCCTAACGTCGTGGGCCGGACTTCAGTTGCGAGCCTTCAACGGATGGAGGAAGACCCCGCCGGCCGCTCCGAAGGCCGGCGGGGCGCCTGTTGCCGACAGGGCAGTTCGCGACAGGCAGCAGGAAGGTCACCGCCGAGGGTTAAGAGGGCCCTAACCACGTCGGATTACACCCGGGAAACCGTCGCGATTTCGCCCGTTTAGGTCCGCGAACTCGTCACTCGCACGAGTTCAGGAGAGCGTCATGGTCATCCTCAATCCGCTCACGGGCCAGCTTGTCGAGGTGCCGACGCCGAAGCCGCGCCCGAGGCTTTGACGCGGCCGGCGGGCTGATCGTCCAGGCACTTGGATACCTGCTCGGGCGTGAGCTTCATCGCGATCATCAGGCGCAACAGCTTCTCGGCCGCGCCGTGAACGCGTGATTTGCCCGTCGCCCAGCGTCGTGACGTAACTTCCTCGATCCCGAGAAAGGTCGCAGCGGCAGCCTGCGTGAGGTCCAACTGCTTGAGGACAGCGCGATATTCGTCAGCGGTCATGATGGGCGCCGAGATGGGTAGCCGCTCGCGCCGGGACAATCATTTTGATCGGCTACGTGGCTCGATTAGGTGGCCACGCTGTGGGCTGCCCGGGTCCGTAACGCCCAATCCGCGACAGCAAGCGGGCAGGTCCCTTAGCCATCGGCGGTCTCAGAAACAGCCGGCTATCGAGACAGTCTCATTTGCGGGGCGCTTTTAACGCCAAGGGCTGCTCCGGCGGGTGGCCGCGAAGGGCTCAGCCCTCGTCGAAGAAGTCGACGCTGCCGTCGTCCAGGTCGTAGCGCGCGCCGACGACCCGTAGCTTGCCAGCCTTCAGCGGATCGACCAGCAGCGCCTCAGCCGTGCGCAGCCGCTGAACCGTCCGGCGCACGTTCTCCCGCACAGCGTTGTCGAGGAGATCCCCCTCTTGTCTCTGCGCCGTCAGAACAGCAGGAATGATCGGCTCGACCATCTTGCCGATGCTGCCCGGGAAGGTCGCGTTCTCCTTCACCACGCTCACGGCGGCCTGGACAGCGCCGCACTTCTCGTGGCCCAGAACCACGATCAGCGGCACCCCAAGCTCGACGACCCCATACTCGATGGAGCCCATGGCGGCGCTATCGACGGTGTTGCCCGCGTTGCGCACGATGAACAACTCGCCCAGGCCGCGGCCGAACAGAAGTTCGGGTGGGACGCGGCTGTCGGAGCAGCCTACGAGCACGACGAAGGGTTTCTGACCGCGGGCGATCTCGATGCGCCGATCTCGATCCGTGCTCTCGCGCCGGAAGGGAGCATCGGTGGTGAAGGAGCGATTGCCCTCCTTCAGCAAAGCGAGAGCCTGATCGGGAGTGAGATCCGTGTGGGCGCCGGAAGCGGCGTAGGCGCGCCACGAACCACCATTGAGAGCGGCAAAGCTGTTCAGAGAGGCACAGCAGGCACAAGCAACGAAGCTGCGGCGGCTGATCAGAGACATGGGCGTATCCTCACGTTTCTTGTGCGAGGAGAACGCTTTGGCAGCTTGAAAGGTCTCTCAGCTTATGCCCGCCACATCGGACCCATGAGCGCGAACCTGCGGCACCGCTACCCTCCCCAGATCAGGACCAGCCGTAACACAGCCCGAGATTTCACCTGGGCTTCTCGCGGCCACCGCAAGCTGTTTCGTCGCTCCGACAGGCCGTACCCGTCTGAGGCACAGGCCCGCGCCGCTGCCAGGGCTGAGATTGAGCGGTTGCGCGAGCTGGACGCCCTCGACTGAGTGCCTCACGGGAGCGTCGAGCAACTTCCGTTGACGCGGCGCCGGTCCACTCGATCACGGGCGCACCGCAAGCGGCCATGAGCACTCGCAGGCCCTCGATCCATTCCTCGGCCTCGGCCAAGGTCAGGAACCCGGCGCGCTGGTGCAGCGAACTTGTGCCGAGCAGCACCACGGCATCGAACCGACCATCGGATCGATCAAAAATCTTGTACGTCACGATCCGCGCCATGGCCGGGTTTACGCCGATCAGGTCCTAAGGGTTGCAGTGGCGGCAATGTCACGGTCCGCGATCTCGCGAAACCGGGCGTGGAACCATCGTCCTGTATGAGCTTTGCTGGATGATGTGGGTCCGCAAACGCAACCTGAGCCACGCGAGCCACCAGGGCACGGCGTCTCCGAATGACGGGACGCTCGACCAAAGGCCTCGTCTACCGGCAGCCTTGCGCAATCATCTCGGCGTGCAACTGCGGGACTTCTACGCCGCGATGGTGGTTGAGGCGCAGCCCTCGCAACTCCGCGCGCTGATCGAGCGGCTCGATGCGGTTCTGGTCAGCCAGGGCGCACCGACCGACGCGCGGTTCCGTGATGGGCTCCTCGCCGCATTGCCGAGCCTGCGCGCCTTCGCGATGTCCCTGACGGTGAACGAGGTGCGGGCCGACGATCTCGTTCAGGAGACACTGCTCAAGGCCTGGGCCAACCAGCATCGCTTCCGGCCCGACTCCAACCTCAAGGCGTGGCTCTGCACGATCCTGCGCAACCAGTTCTACACCGACTGCCGCAAGCGCAAGCGTGAGGTGGAGGATGGAGATGGCGTGTTGGCGGGGCAGCTGACCACACCGGCAGCCCAGGAACACGGGATCGAGCTGCAGAAGGTCTGGGCCGTGCTCGAGAAGCTTCCCCCGCTCCAGCGTGAGGCCCTGCTGCTCGTAGCCGCCCAGGGCCTGACCTACGAGGCCGCTGCCGAGGTAACCGGCAGCCAGGTGGGCACGATGAAAAGCCGCGTCAGCCGCGCGCGGGCGTTCCTGGCCCAATCCCTGGATGTGCCCGCGACCCGGATCTCGGCTTAGCCGAGCAAGCGGCGGTTCTGCTCAAGAGGCAGAGGGGCTGCCGGCCGTGGCCAGCAGCCCGCTTGATCTCAGTCGATGGTGGTGATCACACGGCGCGAGCCCGGATCAACGATGTAGGTGCCGCTGTCGGACGAGAAGTAGCTGTAGCCCTTCAGGCGCGGGTTCTCGGTCACGATGGTCGAGGGCAGCGGCTCGAAGGTCACGTCGGCCGGCACCGTCGAGCCGACGGTCACCCGCTCCTTCAGCTTCACGGGCTTGGAATGGTGCTCGGTGACGTACTTCTTGATGACCGTGCGCTGCTCAGGCGCGATCTCGACGGTATCGCCCGTGCTCCGGGTCGTGGTGACGGTCGTTTGCGCCACGGCAGCACCCGAGAGCAGGGCCAGAGCGGCAGCAGCAGAGAGAATACGCTTCATCAGTTCCTCTTGGTTGATGTGCAGATCATCTTCACATCGGTGTAAACAAGCACCCAAACGGAGATCCTACTCGAAGCGTTCCGTTCCTCGTCACGTGCCTGGCCATCAGGCCTAGTGCACGGACGCCAACGGACGCATCACGCGCCCGCTCGCTAACTATCTGAGAAATATAGATAAGTCGTGCTGCGCGGTGCACGTTTTGTTGGCGTCAATGCACTAGCATATGGCTACACCTGCGTGTGCGGGGTGGGCCCTGCCGGTGAGAAGGGGACAATGACCGGTTGGTCCCATAATGCCCAATCCGCGCAGAAGCAGGCGATCGGTCCAGGTCTGTTTGAGGACATACCCAAACTGAACCGGCGTCAGAGCATGGCTCGGGTGAGCGAGGATGACACTACGTTCTCCATTCCGGGCCTCACGCAAATGCAATGGTGATAGAGGCGATCCCCAGTCAGCAAGGGCGCGAGGCGCGGCCATGGATGATCACGAGCGGGAAGAGTGGCGCTCCACAGGATGGAAAGCGGGAGAGAGGTACGCGAGCGAGATCGCCAAAGCCTTGTTCCAGGAGGACGTGGGCAGGGTTGGGGAGCAGAGGTTGATCGCGATGCTGAGTGACAGCGTGCGCGAGCAATGCGCCGGGCTCCGAGCCAGGGGCGTTGCGGAGCCGCTGATCCAGGAATATGGCCGCGCGCTCGTTGAGAGTGTTACGCGGCACCTGCGCGAACTCACAACGAGCCATGGGCGCCCGCAGTCGTGATCACCAGCCTAAAGCCCGGGGCCCTCTCGCTGGGGCAAGCCCGATTGGTGCGGTGAGCCTTCTGTGCCGCACATCAGAACAAGCCTTCGTTAGGTTCTATTCAGTACCAATATGCCAGGAGCCCCGCACAGTCATTCCACGTCGTCGTGGTCAGCGCTCCGCACAGTGGAACTATGAGCCACCCCCTCATCCGGAAGCTGGAACACGGCGCTGCCCTGTCCGAGATCGAGCGCTCCGCCCTGGTGGCTCTCACGCTCAACCGGCGCTGCGTTCCCGCGCGGCAGGACATTGCGGTCTACGACAACACGGATCGCGTCTACCTCGTCATGAGCGGCATCGCTGGGCGCTACAAGACCCTCTGGCAGGGTGGCCGCCGGATCGTCTCGTTTGCCGTGCCGGGCGACCTCTGCCGCATGCACAGCTCCGGCCCCTCCACGCGCGATATGCGGCTGGGCGCGCTGACGCCGTGCTCGGTGGTCGACATCCCGCGCGCAAGGCTCACCGAGTTGATCGAGACGCATCCTGGCATTGCTCGCGCCCTGCGCTGGCTCACCCTGATGGAGCTGAGCCGAGCCCGCGAATGGCTGGTGAACGACAGCCGGCCAGCGGACAGGCGCTTGGCCCACAACTTCTGCGAGCTACTGGTCTGCCTGCAGGTGGTGGGGCTTGCTGACGCGAACAGCTTCGAGCTGGCGATCCCGCAGACGGATCTGGCGGACGCGATGGGCATCTCGCAGGTCCACATCAACCGCGTCCTGCAGATGCTCCGGGCAGGTGACCTGATCATCTGGCGCAGGTCCGTGCTGACCATCCCGGACGTGCCGCGGCTGAAGGCGTTTGCCGAGTTCGATCCGGGATACCTGGACCTGCGCATTGCCAGGGCCGCCTAGTCAGCAATCTCGTCCCTCCTCGTGCCCCGCCGCGGCCCCTGCCCTGCTCGCCCTGTGAAGCTTCCCGTAAGTGAGTGCGGTTAGGAGCTGAAGGCTTGGCAGTGAGCTGCCGGTCATGAGGTGCGAGATGGTGGAGATCACGCTGCAGCCGGTGCAGATCGGGACGCAGAGCGAAGACACCGAGGGACGTCTCGCGTTCGCGGACAGAAAGCTCGTAGCGGTCCTGGTGCGCCTGAGTGCGGAGCTGCACGGCACAACGGGTCTGGCGGGCCAGTGGTGTGTCGAAGCGGGGTTCGGGGCCTGCGCCACCGATGTGCTGTCTGTCTGGTTCGACAGCTTGGAGGCTGCACGAGGCTGGATCGCTGAGCGGATCTCGATGAGCGATAACACCATAACGCTCAGTCCGCGAACAACAGTGCTCCATGTGGCGTGGCCGGCACCTGCCTGAGACGTTTGCGGCAGAGGAGCGTTTGCCCTCCGACAAAGGAGGCGATTATGACCGCGCGCGTCTATCCGGATGTGAACACCACCTCGGCCAGCAACCAGCCGGCCAACGAGCCAGTCCACCGTCAGGGTCAGGACGTGGACACCGTCGATCAGCTCAGCAGTTGGGTCCTGCTTGGCCTTGCAATTGTCGGCGGAGCCGCGGCTGATTTGCTGCTCTGGCTCGCCCTCTGAGAGGAACGTGGCGGTTCAGGCGGCTACCGAGGCCGCTAACCGCATCCAAGCTCTCGCAAGTAGTCCGGCGCGCCTGCGAGGGCCCGCGAGCGGCCGATCGACTACTCCTGTATTGCGAGGCGTCGCGCGGCTCGGCTCAGACCTTCCGAACACTTTCCAAAGGCCCATTTCCGGTTTCATAAAGGCCCTTCTGCGAATTGCGCGGCGGCTCGCGCGCGCGAGAATGGGCTTATGGAACCCGCGTGGTTTCTACGGATATCGGCGCCGCTCACCGGAGCGCAGCCTGGCCGCGCGCCCTGGCACGCGATGATCCGGGGTGGCAGGCACCGGCCGCGCGCGCTCCCCCCTCTTGGCATGTCGCGGTCGGTGCCCCGGCTCCATAAGGGCACTTACGCGAAGGGAAGCGAGCCGATTATGCGAATTCGCCTGCCGCGTACCAGCTGGGGAGCGATCAGTGCAATCTCTCGGTCAGCCCAGGCATGATGCGCCCTCTCGGCCCATACTGATCAAGGATCAGCTCGCATAATTTAGGTTGGTTCTTCTCCTTTTCTAACTCAATCATGACAACGGCGACTAGGGACTGAAATTCTTCACTAAAAAAATCTTCGGACTTCATCCCGGCATCCTTGAGCTTTGTAAAGGTTTCTACATTATCTACTTTCAGATTTTTGCAGGAATATTTTGCCCACGTTAAAGTCCCAAATGTCGTCGCGTACCTTGTAAATTCCATGGATTTGGCAATAGGTGGCGTAGAAGCGCCAGCTAGGATGATCGCCAACAGTACAGCCTGCTTCGAGGGCAGTTTCCCGGTACACCACGGCATTTGCCATTATAGGCCGGACTCACGTTGCCATCATGATAGGAGCGTCCCCGTACGTTCGCCGGGAAAGCCGGCAGCAGCCTCCTTTCAGGAGAGGCTTGGAGGCTGGGCGCTTACGCGCCCTGAGTGGTGCCATAATTCCCCTTACGCGAAGGGAAACGCGCACGTTATGCGAATTCCGCGGCCTCGCGCGTGCCCGCTTGCCATAGCTGTCGACAAACGGAAGGGGGAAGAGGATGACGGCGAGCCGATCATGCCGTGCGCGCCTCTACGCAACGACGGATCGCGACCACCGCATGAGCGGGCGCGATGCCAGTGCATTCCTCAATATCGTGAAGGGTGAGGCCGGCCTCGTGCAGAATGTAGACGAAGTGCTCGGGATGCCATGGGGTGATTGAGCCTGCTCGCGCCCGCAGTTGCCGAGCTAACCGCGACGCACGCTCATCAAAGCGGCGCGCGATCGTCAGGGGACGGAAGCGGCACCGTCCGGCCTTCGCGACTCGCGCCTGATACACGCGGCCGTTATCGGCGGAGCGTTCGGACAGCCCGAGGGCGGCGACCCGAGCCCGTACCAAGCTGCGCGGCGCACGCAGATACTGCGTGATGTGCGACAGGGGATAGCCGCCTTCGACCATGCTCCGGATCGTCTCGTCGTGCTGCTCGACGCGGGCGACGCTCACCGGGCAGCCTCCGCGTAAGCGAGGGCAGCACGATTGTGGGCGAACCGAACGATCCCGACGCCAACGCCGCGCTGTAAGCTGCGCTCGATCGCACGGCTTTCCGCGTGCGCAGCGGACTTGGCTGCTGAGACGGCAACCAGGGAAATCGTCAAGCAAAGTGCCGTCGCCAGCAGCGCAATGACCGCCCTGTCCGTCCCTGGGTGAACGAACTGCATGGATGCCTCCAGGTTGAGACATCCATGCCCGGTTGCTCGCAAGCGACTATGATGGCGGTCACGCTTGCTGGCGGCCCGCTGGCAGGCGTGCGCCTCGAGGCAGGCACTGCTGGCTGCTCTCGGGCCGCCAAGCGCCCGCTTCCATAACTCCCCTTACGCAAACTTTTCGCGGCCTCGCGCGTACATTGCCCGGCCGAGGCTTTCGTACAAACTCGGACGGTTCATGCCTCTGCCGCGCGGAGCAAGGAGGTGCGCACAGGTGTGGCATCAGGTGCTCGGCCTTGTAGCCGTCACGCTCACGGCAGCCGTGCTGCTTCGCGGCTGGGAGGCGCCCGGCTGGGCCGTCGGGGCCTTCTGTATCTTAGCCCTCGCTGGAACCGTGCTGTTCGCGCTGGCAGGCGTAGGACGCCGCGTTGAGCCCGAGCCGCAACCTTACCGGTCCTATTCCGAGCAGGCCACTCCGCAGGCCAGCCACGATGCCGGTTGGACGAAACCTCGCGAGGGGCCGGCGAGCGCTCGTCCCATCAGCCCCGTGAAGCGTCCGGCTCCATAAACGGCCTTACGCGAACCGCCCAAGGCGTCGTACGCGCGAGAATGGGCTTATGGAACCCGCGTGCTTTCTACGGATATCGACGCCGCTCACCGGGGCGCAGCATGGCCGGGCGCCCTGTGCGGCAGGGTGGCAGGCACCGGCCGCGCGCGTCGCCCACCCCTCACAGAGCGCGTTGCGGTCGGTGACCCCGCCGACTGCTTGACCCTGACAGCCGGCGGGGCTCGCCCGCCAAGCCAAGGAAGGGCTATTCGCAGCGGGTGATACTCAGGATCAGCGCGAAGGGTTAGCCAGCCGTTACCGGCCACATCGCAGCCCGATTCCGCGGCCAAGGCGGCGGCGGGCGTTTTCCCTGATCGGTTGCCGCCCACGCCACCGGCCGGCGCCACAAGCGCGCGGATGCCAGCCGGTGGCCCCTTCCTGGCCCGGAGCCATGCGCTAAGCTTCGGCCGATGTCTGACCGCCCCCTCACCCCGCGCACCCGGAAGGTGCTCGCCGTCTTGACCGACGAGTTCTTGCCGCCGGGTGTGCTCGCGAGGCGCGCGGGCCTGCCGACCCGAGGCCGCAAGGAACTGGCCGCGCTAGCCTGTTGCGAGCTCGTGCGGCTCGGCTTGGCCGAGTGGCACTATTACTACTGTGTCACAAGAATGGGGTGTATGAGGGGTGATCCGATCTCGTGCAGGAGCGCGGCATGGATGCCCTGAACTCTTCGTTGGCCGACCAGCCGC
>NZ_JBAWTG010000168.1:0-8474 GCF_037106235.1 Methylobacterium nigriterrae
AAAGGAGCCGGTCAGATACAGCAGGTTGATCAGCCCGCTCATCGCCCCAACACCAACAAACGCAACACGGCACCGGCCCAACGCCGATGCAAGCTCCGTGGATGGACGGTCTCGCATCACGGCAGTCATTCCTTCGGGGTATCGGTGGTCCATACGGCCCGGACCGTACCAAAACAGCAGAATCTGTCACTAATCCGAAAGTCGGAACAATTGTGTGAAACTCGGCGAGGTCGGCCGAGACGTCGCTGCAAAGCGGTGGATTGGCCGCGTCATCCCGCGCGGAGGCGTCCTGAAAACACGCGGCGTGACCCGTACGCTCGGCGCCCTCGCCTCCGGATTTACGGTCAAAGCACAACCGTACATTACCGTACCGGACAACCGCTCCCTGCTCACCGGATGATTGCTCAACGCTGGACTTCATTCGCTAAAGCGCGCCGCGGATCTTGTCATCTAACCATTTCCATGTTCCAAATTGTACGAATTGGAAGTTGTATGGGCCCTCAATTCGACCCATGCCGCTTCCGTGAGACGAAGAGGGTGATCGCATCGCCGATCACCCCTGATGCGGATCACGGACTCGCTTCTGCGGGCGGCGGCCGCCGGAAATTTCGCGGCGCTCCTTCCGCAGCCCTGTCGCAGCTCGATCGGATGAGGTGAACGCCGTACGGATGATGCGCAAGTCCCAGGATTCATGCTCGCAGATCCACGGATCGTAGATCCGGTCGCGATCGGGCCTCGTGCCCCGTCGCAGTACCGAACGTCCTGACTCAGGTCGGACATCAGCTGAGGAGCGGTCCGCGACCGGACAGGTGAACGACCATGGTTGGGGTAGTCTCCGTTGCCCTCGTGGCCGATGGCCATGACCAGTCCCGCACGGGCATCGCTGCCCTGCTCAGGCGGGATTGCGGCGTCGGCCGCGTCATCGAGGCCGGGACCCTCGACGAGGCGCTCATCCTGCTCGACGAGCACAGCGACATCACCTTCGCGTGCATCGATCTGGCGATGCCGGGGGTCGGCACGCCGCTCAACCTGCGCAGCGTGCGCGAGGTCTTCCCGAAGGTCCGAGTCGCGGTCGTGACCAGTTCGGGCAAGCGCGAGGAGGTCTTCCTCGCTCTGCAGGCCGGGCTGCATGGCTACGTCCCGAAGGCGCTCGGGCCGCCCGGGATCGCGCGGGCCTTCCGGCTGATCCTCGACGGCCACATCTTCGTGCCGCCCATGTTGGCGGAACTCCCGCCCGTCCCGGACACCGCGCCGCGATTCGAGGCGACGCGGCGTCCGGCCTCCGATGTGCGGCTGACACCGCGCCAGCAGGACGTGTTGCGCCTGATCCGGTGCGGAAAGTCGAACAAGGAGATCGCCCGCACCCTCGGGCTGACCGAGAACACCATCAAGGTCCACGCCAACGCGCTCTACCGGGCGCTCGGCGTCCGCGACCGGTACGGTGCGGCCCAGAGGGCCGACCTGGCCCATAGCGGCGACGTCTGAGGCTTGCGGTTCGAGTCCGGCCCGCCAGAGCATTGTCCGTGATTCCTGGATCACGGACAATACTCCGGACCCTTTGATCGGGCGCGCTTTCTGATCGCCAAACCGGCAACCACTTCGGCGGAAAGCGCGCTAGCCTCATTCGACGATAGTTCGATCATACCTCGGCAGGAGGGCGGATGCGCATCGACGCCGATTCGGGACTCTCGCTCACGCCGCCCGCCGTGCCCGACGCCCGTGCGGCGGGCCTGCGCGGCTGGCGAATTGTCCTCCTCGTCGCCACGGCGTCGGCGCTCGCCGCCGCGGTCCTGTCCGGCACTCCGGCCGAAGGCGGCACCGATCCGGATCTCGTCCGCGTGATCCGGTTCATGGCGCTCATCAAGGGCACCTTCGCGCTCGTGGCGTTCGCGGTCTGCTTCTGGCGCCTCGCCCGACCGACTCCGGGCTGGCGCGCGCCCGCCTACGCGCTCACCCCGGCCGCGATGGCTGGCGGGGCCCTCGCGCTCTGGCACCTCTCGGCGTTCGGACCGGCGGCTTTCGGCCTCCATCTCGGCCTGCTCGTCCTGCTGGCGGCCGCCCTGACGGACCGTGGTTTCTTGCCGTCGCCTCGCGCGCCGGCAGGACGGCCCGGTTGAACGCGGCGCCCGCCCGCCCTCACTTCGTCTCGGCGAGGTGGATCCCGTCCCAATCGTCCGGCGGAGGCACCTGCTCGAAGCCGGCGATGCGTGCCGCGAAGAGGTCGTGGAGCCTCGTCAGCGCGAAGCCGTCGCCGAGGCGCCGGCAGGCGTCGAGGCGGGCAAGGGCCTCGCCCCAGTCGCGGCGACGGTAGGCGCCCAGCATCGCGCCCTGCTCGCGGGCGAGTTGCGCGAAGCGCTCGGATCCGCGCGTCGCGGCATCGCCCAGGAGCGCCCACACGGATTCCGCCTCGCGCTTGCCCTTCACGCGGACGCGGTCGATCTCCAGCACCGCGAAGCGGTCGGCTACGGCTTCGGCCGTCGCCGAACCCAGGATGACCTGCATTCCGTATGTCTTCGACTGACCCTCGAGCCGGGAGGCGACGTTCACGGGATCGCCGAGCACCGAGTAGTCGAAGCGCAGGTCCGAGCCCATGTTGCCGACGACGCAGCGCCCCGTATTGATGCCGATGCCGATGGTGATGGGCAGGTCGGGCTGGCCGCCGGCCGCGGCCTCGCTCCGGCGGAGAGCGTTGAGAGCGTCCATGCGCGCGAGCATCGCGAGCGCCGCAGCGCAGGCATTGGCCTCCTGGTCAGGGTCGTCGAGGGGCGCGTTCCAGAACGCCATGATGGCGTCGCCCATGTACTTGTCGATGGTGCCGCGCCGCTCGATGATGGCGTTGGTGAGCGGCGTCAGGAAGCGGTTCATCAGCGAGGTCAGGCCGGCCGGGTCGTTCCGGTAGAATTCCGAGATCCCCGTGAAGCCGCGCACGTCGCTGAACATCACGGTGATCCGGCGCTCCTCTCCACCGAGCCTCAGCCTCTCCGGCGAGGCCGCGAGCTGCTCGACGAGCGCCGGCGAGAGGTATTGCCCGAAGGCCGAGCGGATGCGCTGCCGACCAACCTGCTCGCGGGTGTAGTTCGTGAAGACGAGGACCGCGTAGACGCTGAGGCTCGCGCCGAGAGGGAAGGTCGGATCGAGCAGGATGCCGAGTCTCGTGAAGCGGAACCACGCGATCGCCGCGATGAATCCGGCCACGACGGCGCCGAGCATCAGCAGGCGGCCGGCCCCGAGCGCCGGCGCGAAGGCGATGATGCCGAGCGAGACGGCGAGCGCCAGCAACAATTCCACGACGATCGCGTAGTTCGGATAGGCCAGGGTCGCCCTCGAGAGGACGCTCTCCAGCAGCTGCGCGTGCACCTCGACCCCCGGAATCGTGCGGTCGACCGGCGTGGTCTTGTTGTCGAGGAGCCCGATCGCCGAGGTGCCGATCAGCACGATCTTGCCTGCCACGCGCTCAGGGTCGAGCGAGCCATCGAGCACCGACTTCGCCGACACGAAGCGGGCCGGGTCGTGGTGGTTGAAGTGGAGCCAGACCGAGCCGCCGCCGTCCGTCGGGACCTCGAAGCCCGGCAGAGCCACCGCGCTGACCCCGGCGGCGTCGCTGCGGATCATCACGGCGCCGCTGCCCGTGAGGACGCGCAGGATCTCGAGGCTGAGTGCCGGCACGACCCGGCTCTCGGCCACCATCACCAGCGGGACGCGGCGGACGATGCCGTCGCGCTCGGGCACAATGGTGAAGAGGCCCCGGCCGGCGGCGGCGTTCTCGATGGCGGGCACGTTCCGCAGCAGCCCCGGGAAATGCGCGAGGTGGTTGACCGGATCCGGCCCGAGCATGGCGAAGCCCGTCTCCGGCAGGGCGGCGTCGTTGTCCGTCGCCTGGGCGAGCGCCGTCTGGCCGACGATCACCCGCGACGCGCCGATCGCCTCGGCCAGGACGGAGTCGTTGCTCGGCAGCCTCGCCAGCGCCGCGCGGGTGGCGGTATCGAGGCCGGGCACGCTCTCGGCGACGAGGCCGGGCGAGAGCCGGTCGGGCTCCGGAAAGACCGCGTCGAAGGCGATGACCGCGGCCCCGGCCACCGTCAGCCGGCGCACGAGCTCCGCCACCCGCGTGCGCGCCCAGGGCCATTGCCCATAGGCGCGGATGCTGTCCTCGTCGATGTCGACGATCGTCACCGGCCTCAAGGTGACGGGCCGCGGGTGCAGCGCCTGCAGGGCATCGAAGGTCCGGAGCCGCAGGATCTCGACCGGGGCCGGGTCCCACAGGCGCACGAGAAGCAGGACGAGGAGAACGGCGAGTGCCAGCAGCCGGTCGAGCCCGATCCGGCGGGCGAGGCGCAGGCGGGGACGGGCCGATCGCCCTAGGCCGCTTCGCCTTGCACGGGGTTTCCGTGCCGAGCCCTCCGGGATGACGGGGTCCATCGATCTCGCTCGAGCATCAACTGACCGGGAGATACGCGAGATGGTCGAGCCAGACGATCGCGATCTTGTCCTGGATCGACTCGTTGGCGGCGAGATGCACCAGCTTGGCCGCGGACGCGGCATCCTGGCCGACGGCGAGGTCGTATCCCGCGCTCGCATTGCGGTTCAGATGAAGGTCGGCGAATTGGATCCCGCCCGAGGCGCCGAGGAAGGCGAGGTCGATCGCGTCCTGCGTCGCGTCGAAGTCGGTGATCTGGTGGAGCGGTCCGGACCCGCTCGGCGCGGCGCTGAACACGAAGACATCGTGGCCGGCACCGCCCGTCATGACCGTGCCGTGGTTGCTCGAGGCGATCAGGATGTCGTCCCCCGGGCTGCCGACGGCCGATGTCCGTCCCGCAAGCGCGATGTCGGGCGCCGACGAGATCGCGACCGAGACCGCGGCCGCGTTGCTGGTCGGATGAAGCGCGTCGCGTGCCTCGTAGACGAACACGTCCTCCCCGGCCGGCGAAGCGGCGACGATGAGCGCCGGACCGTCGGTGTCCGTCACTGTCCCGTGGGCACTCATCACGCCCCCGACCTTCAGCGCAGCGCGATCACCCGCATCGTTGAAGAGCAGCGCCTCCTTGGGGAGCGCGAAGGGGCCGCTCGCATCCGCGGCGCGGACCACGTGGTCGGCCTTCGCGACCTCCGCGACGGTGATCGCGAGTCTCGCGCTCGCGACGTGCCCGGCCGCATCGCGCAGCGTCAGGCCAATGTCCTCGGAACGCGGACCGCCGTGATAGATCACGCGATGCGCGAGGATGTCGGCCTCCGTGAAGCTCGTGACCGGCAGGAGGGTCTGCAGACCGTCGAGCGTGAAATAGCCGCCGGCGCCCGGCTCGACCGCGTAGGTCGGCGCGCCGCCGGTCGGGTCCGCGCCGAGCGCCGTGATGTCGCTCTCGGTGAGCACGACGCTGCCGCCCGGGGCCGCGCTCACCGCATGGTCGCCGCCGATGCTCACGCCGCCGATGCTCCTGATCGTCACCGCGACGGTGGCGGGCGCGGAGGATGCCGCGTCGTCCCTGACGACGAGGTCGTAGACGACCGACAGGGTCTCGCCGACACCGAGGAACGCGACCTCGGATTTCGGCAGGGACAACGTCCACGTCGCGGTGCCCGTGCCGCCGCCTTCCTGCGTGATTCCGGCCGAGAAGGCCCGCGCCAGGGCATCCGCGACGGCCGCCGGCTGGGTGCCGGCCTCGCTCCCGTCGGCCCGACGCCAGTGGATCGAGCCCGCCTCGATCGCGATGGCGACGCTGTGGACATCGCCGATATCGGCATCGGAGAAGCCGACCGTCCCGGTCCCCTGCAGCGCGCCGGCGCCGCGCACCGATCCGTTCTGCACCTCGAACACGTAGACGCCGTCGATGCCGGTATTGCCCGGGGTGCCCGGCAATGCGACGAGCGCGTCCGCGTGGCCCGATTGCGGCAGTTCGTAGTAGGCGGCATCGGTGCCCGAGGAATAGCCGGCGCGCGCGTGGATACCCTCGCTCGCGTCGCCGAGCGTCCAGTTCACCGCCTCGTACCGGTAGACGATGTCGAAATCACCGTTGCCCAGGTCGATGAGCTGAAGCTGGAAGGCATTCAGCGCGTCGGTGTGGTTGGAATAGTAGCCGACATCGTCCCAGGTGATGGTGACGACGCCGTTCGCGGTGTCCCGGTCGATATGGACGAGGTTCGACCCCTTCGAGTGGCCGCCCGCCGTCGTGCCGCTCGGGCCGGTGCTCGTGTCCACATCCGCCCAGAAAGGGGCAATGATCGGGTTGGCGTCGCCGCCGCCGATGCGCGTCGGCGTGTAGGTGCCGAGCGGGGCCTCGAAGGTGATGTTGCCGTTGTTGTTGACGTAGATCGCCGTGTAGCGGTGGTTGAAGAAGTTCAGCCCCTGCGGGCCGAACACCCCGGTGATGTCGATCGCCTGCGTGGACGCGTCGTCGTTGGCGTCAAGTGTCGTCTCGCCGAAGCCGGCATGTCCGCCGAGACCGTCCGCGAGCGCGTTGCCGGCCGCGAGGTAGCCCGCGGCAATCGCGGTCAGGGGCCGCCCGGCCTGCCCGATGGTCAGGGTCAGGGACGCGCTGGCCCCGCTCGTGATCAGCGGCGCTGCGCCGCCATTCACCGCGATCGTGACGGTGGCCGGTTCGGAATCGAGGCTGCCGTCGCTCGCCCGGTAGGTGAAGCTGTCCGTGCCCCGGAAGCCCGTTGCCGGCGTGTAGGTGAACTGCCCGTTCGCCCCGAGGCTGAGGCTCCCATGCGCCGGGCCCGTCACGGTCGAGAAGGCAAGGCTGTCCGCGTCGACGTCCTTCGCCGTCAGCGTTCCGGTCACTGGCCTGCCGCCCCGCGTCGACACCGAGGCATCCTCGGCGACCGGCGCGTCGTTGGCGCCGACGAGCGTGATCGTCACCGGCTGCTGCGCGCTGCCGCCCTGGCCGTCCGATAGCGTGACCGGGTAGACGACGCTCAGCCTCTCGCCGCCCTTCAGGAAATCGAGCACACGGTCCGCCACCGTGAAGGTGAAGGCGACCCGTCCCGAGCCGTCGGCCTCGCTGACCGAGGCCGTGAGCGCGCGCGCGAGCGCGGCGATGGCCTCGCCCGGAACCGTCCCGCTCGCGCGGGTCGCGACCGGGCTGCCGACCGCGACGCTGTGCAGGTCGTGCCGGTCGACGTCCGAGAAGGCCAGCGTGCCGGCGACGCTGCCCGACGCCGCGCTGCCGGTCTCGCCGGGCCGCTCGGCGAAAGCGGCCGGGTCGGCCGCGGACAGAATGGGCGCGTCGTTGCTGCCCTGCACGGTGACGACGATCTCGCTCGTCGCCGATCCGTCGACGGACGTGAGTCCGAGGCGATCCTGAACGCTCTCGCCGGCCGAGAGGGCCTGGACCTCGGCCGCGGCGTTCGCGAGCGCGTAGCGCCATTGCCCGGTCTGCGCGTCGAAGCCGAAGCGTCCGTAGCGCCCCTCGAGCGAGGCGGGCACCTTGAAGAACGCCTCGCCGGGGTCCGCGTCGGCCACGACGGCCATACCGGCGGCGGTCCCCGGAGCGTCCTCCCGCACCGCAGCCGACAGGTCGCCCGAGATCGTCGCGGCGTGGCCGGGGACGGGCGTGAACTGCGCAGTCTGCGCTAGGCTGCCGCCGTGCCCGTCCGTGATCGTGTAGGCGAGGACGACGGGGCCGCCCGGGATCGGCGCCGGCTCGTAGCGGTAGCGGCCTTCGCCGAGATCGACGAGCCTGCCGCCCCCGCTGCCGATCCGCACGTCGGTGATCGAGAGGGCGTCGCCGTCGATGTCGCTCGCGCCGGCGAGCAGCTCAGCCGCCGTGACGATCCACGGTCCGCTCGCCGGCCTCGGCGCCAGCGCGACGGGGCCCGCGGCGACCGGCGCGTCGTTCACGCCGGTGACGTCGACGGTCAGCGTCGCCGTGGCGGCGGTGCCCCGTTCGTCTTGGACGCGGTAGCTGAAGGCGTCGGCTCCGTGCTGGCCCTGGGCAAGCGCGGCCGCGCGGTCGGCGCGGTAGAGGTAGGTGCCGTCCTGATTGAGGACGAGCGTCCCGTAGCGGCCGGCCAGCACCACCGTCCCGTCGGCGAGCGGAACGCCGTCGATGGCGGCTTCCCCCACATGCGCAGCGACGATGCGCAGTCCCGGCGCGCCGGCACCTGATGCCGCGGCGAGGAGCCCCTGCGCCTTGCTCGCGGCGACGAGCGCGTTGTCCTGCAGGACTGCGACCGTCCGTGGCACGAGGCCGAGGTTCGGATCGGCGTCCGAGCCCGGCCGGGTCTCGTCCGCGAGCGGAATCGCGCCGCCGTCCGGCCGGTCCGGCGCCTCGTTTCGCCCCGGAGCGCCGTTTCGCGGCGTCGGCGCGTCGTTCGCGCCCGGAAACGCGCCGCCCGAGCCGCTCGGCCCCGATCCCTGCTGGGGGCTGACATCCTGCTGCAGGATGTTGGGTGCGGTGCCCGATCCGGCGCCGCCGGCGGCGGGGCCCTGGGGCACGGGCAGGCGCGGCACGTCGGCCAGGGTCTTGAAGATCGCC
>NZ_JBAWTG010000169.1:0-8265 GCF_037106235.1 Methylobacterium nigriterrae
TTCGCGCGCCTTTCGCCTGCGGAGTGCCGCAACTACTTCTCGGCCGCCGGCTACGAGGATGACGCTTGTGCTTCCAGCTGATCGGGACCCGCTCTAGTCGCGACCGCAGACGAGGACGGCGAGCGTGCGGTCGTCGGCGGAGCCCGCTATGTCGTGACGCGACCGGGGCAGGCCGAGGTGGCGTTCACGGTGGTCGACCAATACCAGGGCCGGGGCATCGGCGCCGCGCTGGTGCGGCACCTCGTCGGCATCGCCCGCAGGAGTGGGCTCGCGGAACTGACCGCGGAGGTCCTGCCGGACAATACTCCCATGCTGAAGCTGTTCGAGCGGTGCGGATTGCCGTTGAGCAAGAGGCGCGAAGCAGAGGCCGTCCACGTGGTTCTTCAGCTCGGCTGAGCGCACATGCGCGCCGTTCATCGATTTCACTCTTCACGACAGGCGGAGGACACCGGCAACGATGCACCTGCCCATCGGGCCCGAACGCGGACGTTCTACGGCGTCAGCCCCTCTGTGATTGCTACGGCGTTTGCACTCGGCGGACGACGCGCCTGCCGCACCCTACTGGGCGAGCAGTCCGTAGGCGGTTATCACGCAATCTGCCGCGATGACCAAGAACACGAAGGCGAACAGCCTCGTCAGCCCTGCCTCGGTTTCCAGGTGCGCGCGAAGGGTTCGAAGATCCGCCATGGCCCGGCCTCGCTTTGTTCGGACAGCATCAGAGCAGATTTTGCCTCCTCCGTGAACGGTCAAGCTTCCGAGACGCTGACATTGAACGGTTCTGTCCGGCATCGCACGAGCACCCGTGCCCCTCTCGAAATACAGCACACGCTCGTCGGAGGGTCACGCACGCTCGTTCAGGGATGAAGATACCCGCAATCGTGCGCCGAGCTGGATCAGTCGCCGGCACCTGCGCCGGTGCTCAGGATTGGTCGGCTGGCGGAGGTCGGAGGTCGGAGATGCTGACTCAATTGATGGTCGGCGCGGGTGCGAGCGTCTGCAGCATCACAGTCCATTCGTTCACGATGGCCGTGGTCCTGAGGGTGGCCCGTTCGTATGCCGTCTTTCGCGGGTACAGCAGCATGTCCCTATCACGGGTAATGTCATCGGCCGTGTGCGTGCTGATGGCGGCCCATACTCTGGAGGTCATGATCTGGGCGGGCATCTACAAGGCCGTCGGTATCGTCCCAGCCGGATCTGATCACCTGTACTTCGCCTTCGTGAACTACACGACGCTCGGCTACGGCGACATCATTCCAGCTGAGCGCTGGCGTCTCCTCGGCCCTGTCGCCGCCATGAACGGCATCCTGCTGTTCGGCTGGTCGACGGCCGTCATCTTCGAGATCCTCCGGCGAACCCTGATCCGCATGGACGAAGTCCTGCATTGAGGTCACCGGCGGCGAGCCGGTCCGCCCGGCTCTTTACGCTTCCGAGATGCCTGACTGGGGCCCGAAGGGCCGGCCAAAATTAAGCTGCTTGGCGCGTCCTGCAGGAATCGTCACAGCACTGGTAGAATCGGCTCACGTGCCCACGTCGAACGCGGAGGAGCGCAGATGAGGAGCCTCGGATCGACAACACGGGCCTCCTGGAACGGCACCCCGGCCGAGTTCCGTTTCGACGTCGTGGCAGGGCTCACGGCCGCTTCCGTCGTCCTGCCCAAGGCGATGGCCTATGCCACGGTGGCCGGGTTGCCGGTGGCGGTCGGCCTCTACACCGCCTTCGTTCCCTCGGTCGTCTATGGCCTGCTGGGCTCGTCGCGCGTCCTCAGCGTGAGTTCGACGACGACGCTGGCCATCCTGACAGGGGCCGAACTCGGCAGCGTGACGCCGGATGGCAATCCGGCAAGGCTTATTGCCACCACGGCAACGCTGACGGCCCTCGTCGGCGCGCTGCTTCTGGCGGCCAGGCTGCTGAAGCTCGGCTTCGTCGCCAGCTTCATCTCCGTGCCGGTGCTCACCGGGTTCAAGGCCGGGATCGGCCTCGTGATCCTTTTGGACCAGGCGCCCAAGCTCCTCGGGCTCCACTTCGCGAAGCAATCGTTCTTCGCCGACCTGGCGAGCCTCGTCCATCACCTCCCCGAGCCCTCCCTGCCGACCCTGGCCATCGCGGGGGCGACGCTGGCCGTGCTCGTCGGTATGGAATGGCTCAAGCCGCATTCGCCGGCTCCGCTTGTTACGGTCGCGGCCGCCATTGCCGCCTCGTGGCTGCTGGGCCTGGGCGCATGGGGTGTCTCGACCGTCGGGACAATCCCGCAGGGACTTCCTTCCCTGACTGTGCCCGATCCGACGCTCGTCCAAGCGCTCCTGGCGGGCGCCATGGGCATCGCCCTGATGAGCTTCACGGAGAGTATCGCCGCGGGGCGGGCATTCGTGGTCCCGAGCGATCCACCGATCAACGCCAACCGCGAACTGGTCGCCACGGGATTGGCAAACCTGGGGGGAGCCTTGCTCGGGGCCATGCCGGCCGGCGGCGGGACCTCGCAGACCGGGGTCGTGCGGGCTGCCGGCGGTCGGACGCAGGTGGCCTCGCTCGTGACGGCTGCGGCCGCCTTCGCCACGATGCTGCTCCTGGCCCCGATCCTCGGCCTCCTGCCGCAGGCGACCCTCGCGGCGGTGGTCATCGTCTACTCGGCCAGCCTCATCCAGCCGGCGGAGTTTCGGGCCATCTACAAGGTGCGGCACATGGAGTTCCGCTGGTCGGTCGCGGCGGCCCTCGGGGTGCTCGTCTTCGGAACGCTTCAGGGCATTGTCGTGGCCATCGTCCTCTCGCTCATCGGCCTCGCCCTCCAGACCGCCCATCCCCGCGTCTCGATCATCGGCCGCAAGCGCGGGGCCGATGTCCTGCGTCCGCTATCGCCGGAGCACCCCGACGACGAGACGTTGGAGGGCCTTCTGATCCTGCGCCCCGAGGGGCGCCTGTACTTCGCCAACGCACAGAACGTGGCCGACCGGATCCGGGCGCTGATTGCCGAGCGCAAGCCGGGCGTCGTCGCCCTCGACCTCAGCCGCGTGCCCGACATCGAGTATTCGGCGCTGCAGATGCTGCAGGAAGGCGCACGGCGGACGAGCGTGACCTTCTGGCTCGTCGGTCTCAACCCGGGCGTGCTCGACATGGTGCGGCGCGCGGGCCTGGATCAGGACCTCGGTCCGGACCGGCTGCTATTCAACGCGCGAACGGCCATCGAGCGCTACACGAAGCTTCAGGCGCGGTCAGCGCCTGATTAGGAAGCTCCTTGCGTACGGCGCAGTCGCGCTGGCCGTACGCTTGCGATCCTGCGTTGAGAGGACCTTGCGCGACGGGCGAAACAGCGACTATCGCGCGAACCCAGCACCGGGTGAAATGAATCGCGGTGCCTGTTTTCCTGATGTCCTGCCCCTCATCGCGAGCAGCGCTGGTAGGCGACCCCGGTCGGATCCTGATCGTTGTAGTAGCGTCTGAGGCTCCCGTTCGGCGTAGACGACAGCAGAACCCTGACCTCATTGCCAGCGACTGCGTTCGCGCAGTCGAGCAGGAGAAGCTGGCGGTCCCCAGCCGGCCGGACCGATTTGATCTGGCACGATGCCATCGGGGTCCTCAGGCGATTGCCAGAGACTATGAAGGCGGGCGCGAAGATGTCGACCGGCTTCTTGAACGATGTCGCTTTTCCGGCGGAGGAATAAACTTCCGCGCAGTCGCGTCCCTCCAAGACCCACGCCCCTTGGTAACCTGAAAGGCCGACCTGGGCCGCCCGTGTGGCTGACACTCCGGCCGATGTTGCGAGGCCCAGCCCGAGCGCGGCTGCCCCCACGAAACGCGCAACTCCCATTGCGACCTCCTCGGCTGGTTTGACAAGCTTGAGGCGCTGGCCGCCTCAGCTTCCGTGGCAAAGCTGATGTAAGCCGTGAGTACCGACAAGGACGAAATCATCTCGGATGATTGTTCATAACCGTACGGCCACGCTTTTGCCTCAGCAAGAATGCCTCATGGCGGCACCATGACCGAGTCGCCCGGTTTCGAAGTCCGAATCACGACCCTCCAGACGGGCAGCATCCTGCGCGCGCCGACCGAGCGCGAGGTGGCTACCAAGGCGGAGCTCCTCATTCGCAGGGTTCACGCGCGCGGCGAGTTGGTCGCCTTCAGCATCGCGGGACCGGGCACCGCCGCCATCGGCCGGATCAAGGCCTACCTTGAGGATGTCTTGATCGAGGTCGCACGGCTGAGCATCTGATCGCGTTCTTCCAGGAGTTCACCGGCAGTGATGAGCGGTGGCTGGTTCAGGACCGCGTCTCGTCTCGCCCGCGCTTCTGTCGGCGTGCGGCCTGTCCAGCGTCGGAAGGCGTGCGTGAAGGCGCCCACCTCCTGGAAGCCGAGCAGCCAGGCAATGCGCGAGACCGGGATGCGCGCGTCCCTCAGGTAGCGCAGGGCAAGGTCCCGTCGCATCTCCTCCAGCACCCGCTCGAAGGTGAGACCGTCCTCGGCAAGTCGCCGGGACAAGGTGCGCTGGCTACTGCCGAGGCCCTGCGCGACATCGGCGATTCGGGGCCGACCATGCGGCAAGAGCGGCGCCACCGCGTTTTCAACCCGCGTGCGTACGCTCTCTGTCGGACGGCCGCGATGCGCCAATGCCTCCTCGCAGTAGCCGAGCAGGAGCCCGTGCAGATACGGGTCGGCGCCCGTCAGGGGCGCGTTTCCCACGGCACAGGCAAAGCGGGCCTCATCGGCCGGGGCGTCGAACGTAACGGTGCAGCCGAGAAAAGCCTCCATCTCGCGGTCACCCGTATGTCGGGGATGGCATAGGGCAAGGCGCACCGGCGACAGCCGCGGGCTCGTCAACTGCCGGGTGACCCGGACGAGGCCTGTCATCCAGAACTCGACCTGATGCCGGGCGGCGTGCCGCGACACGCCGAGAAAGCCCAGTCGCATCCCAACCTCGTCAACTTTGGCGCAGGTCGGGACGAGGCCCTCGTTCGTGATCGCGCTGTAGCGCTCCGCCCGCGCAAAGGCGTCGCGCAGCGTCGGGGCGGAAGCCATCACGTAGTAGAGCAGGCCGATCTCGCGCAACTCGAAGCCCTGGCCGAGACGGAAGCCGAGCAGGTCGTCTCCGAGCGCCTCGGCGATCAGCCCAACCACCGCGACCTGGTTCGCCGCGCCAATGCGGGCATGCCGGTCCGCAATCTGCCGTTCCGTCAGGCCGGCGCAGTGCAGGAGTGGCTGAACCGCAATCCCGGACGCTTCCGCGTAGGCGACCGCGAGCCGAGCCAGCGAGCCCGCGGCGCTCGGCGGCATGGCAAAGGGTGCTGCGTGCGAACGCGCCGTCCGCCGCGGCGAGAGGGGGGCGGCCACAGATGGCATGACACACCAGATGTTTGGCCGACGGTAGCAGGACGGGGGGCGGACGTCCCTGTACGGACGCAGGCGGTCGAGTGGCGGTCTCCGGACCTGTCCGGCCGCCCCGCTCCGGGGCCGTGGCACATCCGAGCTGGCAAGCGAGCTGGACCGGATCGTTCCGCCCCTTGTGACAGGATCCATGATGCCCGCTGCCTGCAGGCGAGCCCCCCGGGCTCGTGCCGTCCCCGACCCGCAACTCTCGCTCGTCCAGGCCTACACCCGGCTGATTCTGATGCCGACACGGGCAGACGGCTCCAAGATGGCTGTCATCGCCCGCTTTGGCACCCGGGACGTGTGCCTGATCGAGATCCTACGGGCCGATGCATCGACCGGAAGCGCGCCGCTGCGGGTCGAACTCTTCGACCGGGCCCGCGGCCACGCCGTCGAGAGCGTGGCCTGCAACGACCTGGAGGCGGCCGAGGCCGCGACGGGTGAACTCATGGACGATGCCCGAGAGGGTGTGCTCGGAAACTCGCCGACCCGTTCAGAGCGTGGGGGGCCACCAGGATCCGGCGGCGGGTGATCTGCCCCCAGGAGGTGGCCCAGGTTCGAAGTTAGTGCACGGTCGGCCTGAAGCTGCCTCACGGCGCAGCTTGGCAGGGACCGGGCTCACGCTGACCCCGTGCGATATGGAAGATCCTCAGTCGTCGACGGACGGACAACCCCAGGATAACAGGGACATAGAGTGTACAGCGGACCGTTGAGCGCTCCTTCGCCTGGATCAACCGCAACCGACACCTCTGCAAAGACCCAGAAGGCACGCTCGCCTCCGCCAGAGCCTTCCTCTACGCCGCAGACGTCCCGATTCTCGTCAGACGCCTCGCCCGCTCAGCCTGACTTCTCAGACGGACTCTACCGGAGGATCAGTTCGAATCACTGCTTTGTAAAAACATTACATGAGGCAATCGTCAGGTCCTTACCGGGGTTTAGAAAGCAGGTTTCGTACTTGTTTGGTCCAGTGAGCCTGCCATTGGCGTGTCCACCTGCATTGTTAACATGATAAATCGTCTGCTTATCACTGGCGATGATGCCGAGTAACGCCACGGTATCGTCTTTGGAGACAATTTCTCCCCAAAATTTCCGACCATCTTGGCCTTTGATGTTGAGTGTGAGTTCCTGATTGTGCATACGGGGCATGCCAGGGGCTTTATCATTGCGATGATGTGTTCCGCTGCCCAGGACAATGGTATCTGTGATACCCTTCCATTGGCCCCGCATATCCGGATAACCGCCCGTGTCTTGAGACATGGCGATGCTCGCCGTCATGAGCAACCCACCCATTGCTACTATCAAAGCCCGCCTTTCCATTCAGTCCTCCCCAATGCATCCTACCCTTTGGCCTGACAAGCACCGTGCTCGACGGGACTGCCAAAATTAAGGATTAGTTGAGCAACACTCGTCCGACAAGCTACTCTGAGGGGCCTTCTGGGACTTCCTAACCTCGACTTTAACGTTGGTCGCGCGCTTGCGATCCTGTACGTCCCGGAGCTTTGCCACTGCCATGGCCTTGTCGAAGCGGACCGGCTCCCATTGGGTGGTTTGGGTTGACAGTTCGTTGAGGGTTGGCCTTTGCGCTAGCGCGAGCCTGGCCGGCGGGGCCTGTCGCAAAGTTTTTTAGACTGCTGGGCGAGCCGCGGGTGAGCGCGGCAGAACATAACCTTCGGTTGTGGAATCGGGTTCTTGGGCGATCAAATCACTGTCCCTGGTTGTGCCGTAATAGGCTCAGGAAATCGCAATTTTTCAAGGTGCCTTCGGTTCGATCCGGAATTTGATGAGGCCTCGAAGCGCGTCGCCCGCACTGAGGCCCAAGGCGCCGCCCGCCTCGATCGCTAGTTCGATGATCTTCGCCAGGGCCGGCACCGTCGACCGGTTGCCGATAATGCAGGCTCTCTCGGGCGCGTCCACGTCCAGCAGCGCGGGTGCATGCTTCATGTACGTGGTCCATGCCAGCATGGCCGCGCAACTCAGGACATGATGGTTGCAGAGTGGGTCGACCTTGATCCCTGCCTCGGCGCTTCCTGTTTTGATGGTGTAGGATCTGAGCGCCGACGAATAGTCGGGCCCTTCCGTGGGCAGCTGCGGGACCAGGTCCAGAAGGTAATTGATGACAAGGTAGCGGTCACCGAGCGCAGCGTTCACGGCGTCTACCCACGCCCTATTGCCTGTCCGCGGCGAAGCAAAAAGACAGGCGCTGACGCGGTCTCCGATGAGGCGGGCGAGGTCATAGGCCAGATAGGTGCCGAGCGCGCTGCCGAGGCTATGGCCGACAATCGTGATCTTGTCGTTCGCGCCGAGCAGCGCAGCGATGCCGGCAGCGGCGTCCCTGTCGAGGGTTTTCTGGCCGTCTAAGGCGCGCAGCTGCATCGTCCCGTAGATGCTCGAGAAGCCGTGCTCCACCTTGATGGTGCCGCCGCGGACATCGTCGGGGAAGAACTGGCCGTCGATGATCCACTCGACGATGCCGGCGGTGCCCCGCACGCCGACGATCCAACTGCTCGGATCCCTTTTCGACACCGCAACGTAGCCGTAGTACAGAGGCTCCGGACCGACCTGCAGCATGGGCGTGCTGAAGATCGAGTCATTCGCGATAAGCAAGGCCCTGAGGTCATAGTCGGCGATCAGCCGGGGATCGGGGACGGGCGCGAGCAGTTTGGCGCCCGTATCGCTTTTGCGATGCATGCCCTCGGCGTACATGGCCAGGAGCGCCAGTTCCGGGGCGTCTGAGATGTCCATGGGATACATCTGCCAGGGTGTTCACGGGCTGAGGATAAACGCTGAGCGGAAGGTCGGGAAACCTGGGCTTGATGGTGTGGACGCCCCCGACGGCATCAGCGTGCCAGAGTGGTGGTGTTAGAGCCCACTCCAGGAGGCGTCCATGAACCAGGTGAGCACTGTCGGACT